>QGUH01000637.1 GCA_003242355.1 Pseudomonadota bacterium | reverse complement strand
CCCCGTCTCCCCGGGGGTTTGCCCCGGGGCCGCCCGGGCCGGCGGCCGGGTCCAGGAGTTTGGGCGGGCCCGAATCGGCTCCCCCTTCCCCACGTTCCCCGCGTAGCGGTGGCGCGTGTCGCGGCCTTCGCGGGTGCGTGCGAGCTCGCGTTCTGCGACGTCGAGCTCGGCTTCGCGGCGCGCGAGCAACGTCGCGAGCCGCGCCTCGGCGCGCCGGGCGCGGCGCACGGCACGCCGAAGCAGGATCTGATCGCGCGCGTCGGCGATGGCCACGGCAGCGAGCGTCGCGACGAGGCGCACCCAGGCGAGCTCGCGGGCACCGAAGGCGCCGCGGCGGACGCGATCGTCGAGATAGACCACGCCGAGCGCCTCGCCGCGCGCGACCAGCGGCACGGCGAGAACGCTGCGGAGCTTGAGCGCGTGCACGCTCTCGTGCACCTCGGGCAGGTCGCCGGAGGCGTCCACGGCGACGACGGGCTCGCCCTGCGCGAGGGCTCGCCGCGCGAGCGATTGGCTGAGCTCGAGCTGTGGCCCGGTCAGATCGGCGCGCAAGAGATTGCGCGCGGCACGCGGACGGAGCTTGTCGCCCGGCGCACGAAGCAAGAGCAGCCCGCGCTCGACGCCGGTCCACAGCACGAGGGCGTCCACCACCTGCTCGAGCAGCGGCTTGAGGCGATCGCGCCGCCCGAGAGCGCGCACCAACCGATCGACGTCCGCAAGCTGCTCGGCCGAGAACCCGGTCGTCGGCGACGACTCCCCGAGGCGTACCCAGGGCAGAAGCCGCACCTCGGCAGCCACGCGCGGACCGGCGCGCGCAGCAAGCTCTCGCGCGGCCTCGGCCGCAGCGAGCGCGAGGCGGCGCGCCGCCTCACCATCGCCGATACGCGCGGCGAGCTCGGCGCCGGCGAAGAAAGCCGGCCCTCGCAGGCCGACCGGCGCCCGCCGCGGCACGAGCGCGAGCAGCGCCTCGAGCACTCGGCGTGGGCTTTCCAGCGCCGGCCCGAGCACGAGCGCCCGGGCCCGCGCCGTCCACCACTCGAAGCGGGCATCGAGCGCGCGCTCTTCGGAGGCCGCCTCGACGTCGAGCGTGTCCACGGGCGTGGCTTCGCCGCGCTCGTGCAGCCGGGCATGGACGCGCAAGCGGTCGTCCGCGTCGTCGCCCACGAGGGCCGCCGCGCGCCGGGCGTGCTCGAGGCCTTCCCGGTCGTTCGGCGGGGCCGCGTCCGCGAGCAGAAGGTGCGCGTAGGCGCGGCAGCGCGCGTCCCCTGCCGCGCGGGCGCGCTCTATCGCCATCGCGGCAAGCTCGCGCGCCTCCACGAACGCGCCGAGAACGGCGTGCGCGCTCGCCCAAGACAGGAGCGCGCGCGCCGCTTCGCGCGCACGCCCGAGCCCGTCGAACAAAAGCACCGCGCGCCGCGACGCCTCGAACGCGAGCTCGAGCTCGCCCACGTTGGCGGAGGCCGCAGCGACTCCGGTGAGGTACGTCGCTTCCTCGAGGACGGCACCGGCTTCCGCAGCGTGCTCGGCAGCTCGCCGGAACGCATCGAGCGCGCGCTCGAAATCCCCGTCGAAGTGGGCGAGATTGCCGGCCAGCGACTCGATGCGCGCCCGCTCTTCCGGGTCCCGCGCCACGAGCCGCGCGCGCTCGATGGTGATGCGCGCGTCGCGCCGCCTCCCGAGCTGGATTTCGGCGAGTGCCCGCACCTCGAGCCCCGAAGTGTCGGTGGCGGAGGCGACCAGTGCGAGCGCGGCCTGCGGGTCGCCGGTGTCGAGCACGGTCCTGGCCCGCACCGCGCGCGCACGCGGCGCCTCGGCCGCTGCGCCGCCGAGACCGTCGAGAGCGGCGAGCGCCGCCGCCCGATCGCCGGCACGACGCTGCACTTCCGCGGCTTCCGCGCGGGCCTCGGGCCCTGCCACCCGCTCGAACACGGCGAGCGCCCGTCCGAGCTCGCCCCGCAGCCGCAGCGCGCGCCCGAGCGCGAGCGCCAGCGCCGGCGGCGCGGAGCCCGCGTGCACGAGCGTCTCGGCGGCGTCGAGCACCGCCGGACGCGGCGCGCCGGCACCGAGCGCCAGGGCAAGCGCCACCGGATCCGTTCCTTCCGCCGGCGGGGGCGCCGCGCTCGCTCCCTCCCCCAAATCCGCGAGGGTGAAGCGCCGGGGTTCGAGCGCGGTGGCTGCCGCGATGAGGCGCTCGGCGAGCTCTCCGTCGCTCCCAACCGCGATCTCGGGCCAGGCGGCTGCCGCCGGTCCGACGATTTCCACGAGCCAGCGCGCGCGACCGATGGCGTCGAGGTCGGCGAGCACCGAGGCGGGCCCACTCACCGAGGCGCCCCGCAGCTCCTCGATGGCCCGGGCCAACTCGAGCCAGGCGCGGAGCCAGGCTCCCGGAGCGCCGCCGACGGTGACCCGGCTCGCGGGGCTCGTCGCGGCGCGCAGGAGCTCCCGCCTGCGAACGGCCAGGTAGGCGCGACGAATGGCGCCCATCCGGCGCTCCCGAGCCTCCTCCGCGGACTCGACCTGCCCGAGGAGCTGGAGGGCACGCCGCACGACCCAATCCGCTCCCGGGCGCAAGGACGGGGCGCGGGACAGCAGAGGCCGAATCAAAGCGACCAGGTCCGCATCGACGTCCGCGGCCGTCAGGGCGAGCTCCGGGCGGCCAGCGCGCGCCGCCTCGCCGCTCGCGAGAACGGCGAGGGTGGCGCCGAGCGCGTAGAGGTCACGGAGCCGAGCATCGCCGGTGGCAGGAGCCTCGATCGCCTCGGGAGCGAGGTAGCGGCGCGTGCCCCCGGTGGCCTCCACCTGCGAGGCGGCGGAGGCGAGCCCGAAGTCGAGCAAGCGCGCCCGAAGCTGCGCCTCGCTGCCTTCGAACAGCACGTTCTCGGGCTTGACGTCGCCGTGTGCCACGCCGGAGGCGTGCAGGTCGGAAAGAGCCCGCCCGAGGTCGCGGGCGACCACGAGGACGCGGCGGCGACGTTCGGCGGGGGCAAGGGCGGCCGCCGCGTCCGCGGCTTCACCCCCGTGATGTTCGAAGACGAGATAGGGCGCCTCGGCTGGCAGGCCAGGCGGCGCTCCCGTGGCAGGCAACCGACCCACGCCGAGGAGCCGGACACAGAACCCCGAATCGACGCCGAGCAGGCGCTCCCCCTCGTCGATCAGGCGAGCGAAGCTGCCGCGATCGCGGGCGATTTTCAGCACCAGCTCGGCGCCTTCCCGCGCCCGCGCGAGCCACGCCTCCGCCGTTGCCCCGCGACCGAGTCGCCGCTCGAGCACGACGGGTCGCCCCAGAACCGTCAACTCAGTTGACAACCCGACGCCTGCGGCCACCACCCTTCAATAACGCCAGATTCGCGTTCTGGAGTCAACTCCGTTGATCGCTCGCCCCCTTCCGAATGCGAGATGTCACCCGGAGCGACGAGCGGGACAGGCAGGCGCCGAATATTGCGGAAAACAGCGTCGGCAGCGTGCCCGCGTGGGGAGGGGCCCCGCGGAATTCACTTCGGCGGGAAGGGGGGGTTACGCCTGGGTTCCCTCCTTGCTT
>QGUH01000636.1 GCA_003242355.1 Pseudomonadota bacterium | reverse complement strand
GGGGGGGGTCGCGGGGTCCGGGGGGGGGGGGGGCGGGGCCTGAGCCTCGGGGCGAGCGCCGCCGCAGGCAGTGCAAGCGAGGAGCGCTATCAGGGCGCAACGGGAGGGAGCCATGAGGTCCCGACTCTACACGCTCCCGTCACGCGACAAAGCTTTCGGGGTCTGGCTGGGTGCCCGAGTGTGGGCCCATCTCGGAGCTTCGACCACTCGCTCACTCTTTGGCTTGGCCGTCGTCGGCCAGCATGCGGAACAGCGCCCCCATCTCGCTGATGGCGCCGGTGGAAAGCCGAGTTTGCCCGACCAAACGCCCCGATTCACCCGACAGCTCCGCCCCGAGGAACGACACGATTGGCGTGCGCCCCCCCCTGCGGGAGCTTCTCGGCGAGACCAAGCAACTCCGCCCGCGTCTTCCGGCAGCGAACGAGCGGGTTGTCGGCAACGAGCGGGAGCGAGTGGAGAACATCCGACACGGTCCGGAACGATCCGGACCAGGTGGACGTCGTCCGCAACGACGAAAGCTCCGGAACCTGCGCCAACGTCTTCGGCGCGGCGCCGCGCGCGAGCGCCACCATGTCGAGCGCCACGCGCTCGTCGGGAGCGAACGACAGCACCGTGCGCTCGCCGTCGGGCACCACCACGAGCGTCAGCTTGCTCGACTTTGCGCCGGCCTTCCGCAGCGTCGTGCTCGGGGCGCTCACGGGCCAGTCGCTCGCCTCCAGCTCCATCAACCATTGGACGAGCGCCGGCGACAGGGTGATGGTGTACACGGTCGCTCGCGCCTCGAACGGTACCGCCCGCACGGTTCGGCTCGTGATCTTCGGCATCACGGCGGCGCCGGCGCCTCGCTCGTTCAACCAGGCGCGTAGCCCGCGATCGCCGAGGACCGTCATGAGGGCGCCCATTCGCTCGTCGCAGGCGCGCTCGGCTCGCGGGAGCTCTGGGACGCACCCCGTCGTATTCGACTCGCAGGCGCTCGAGTCGATAAGGAGTCCAAACGAAAGGCCCCGTCCGATGTGCTCGGACGGGGCCCAGGGGCGATGCCGGCGAAATCGGTCGGCGCGAGCGGCGCTGTGCACCGCTCGCGCTGCCGGATCAGTTCGTCTCTTCGAACTCGGCGTCGATGACGCCGCCCTTCTTCGGCTCGGAACCGCCGGAGGGAGCGCCGTTGGTCGCGCCCGCGCCAGGCGGCGCGGCGCCCGCGCCGGCCGACTCGTACAACTTGGCCGCCATGGCGTGCGCTTCCTTCTCGAGCCGCGCCATCACGTCCTGCACCTTGGCGTCGTCCTGCTTCTCGATGGCTTCGCGCCCTTCCTTGATCAGCCCCTCGACCGCCGCGAGGTCGATGCCGACCAGCTTGTCGCGATTGTCGGCGATCTGCTTTTCGAGCGTGTAGCAGAGGTTGTCGAGCTTGTTGCGCCGCTCGATCTCTTCGCGTCGGCGCCGATCCTCGGCTTCGTGCTCCGAGGCCTCCTTCACCATGCGCTCGACGTCGTCCTTGCTGAGGCCGCTCGATGCGGTGATCGTGATGCGCTGATCCTTGCCGGTGGCGAGATCCTTGGCCGTCACCGAGAGGATGCCGTTCGCGTCGATGTCGAACGTCACCTCGATCTTCGGCATGCCGCGCGGCGCCGGCGGGATCCCTTCCAGGTGGAACTTGCCGAGCGTGCGGTTGTACCGCGCCTCCGCGCGCTCGCCCTGGAGCACGTGGATCTCGACGCTGGTCTGGTTGTCGCTCGCGGTGGAGTAGATCTCCTTCTTCTGCGTCGGGATGGTGGTGTTGCGCGGGATCATCACCGTCATCACGCCGCCCAACGTCTCGACGCCGAGCGACAGCGGCGTCACGTCGAGCAGCACCACGTCTTGCACGTGCCCGGCGAGCACGCCGCCCTGAACCGCCGCACCGACCGCGACCACCTCGTCGGGATTGACGCCGCGATGGGGCTCCCGGCCGAAGAACTTCTGGACCAACTCCTGAACGAGCGGAATGCGCGTCGAGCCGCCGACCAGCACCACCTCGTTGATGTCGCTCGGCCGCTTCTTCGCGTCCTCGAGCGCGCGGCGCACCGGCTCCAGCGTCCGCTCGATGAGCGGCCGGATCATCTGCTCGAGCCGCGCCCGCGTGAGCTGCTTCTGCAGGTGCTTCGGGCCGCTCGCATCCGCCGTCAAGAACGGCAGGTTGATGGTCGTCTCTTGCTTGCTCGAAAGCTCGATCTTCGCCTGCTCCGCCGCGTCCTTCAGGCGCTGGATCACCATCTTGTCGTTCGAGACGTCGATGCCGGTTTCCTTGCGGAACTCGGCGATCAACCACTCCATCACGAGGTTGTCGACGTCGTCACCGCCGAGGTGCGTGTCGCCGTTCGTCGAGATCACCTGGACGACGTTGTCGCCGACCTCGAGGATCGAGATGTCGAACGTGCCGCCACCGAAGTCGTACACGGCGATCACTTCGTTGGCCTTCTTGTCGAGGCCGTAAGCGAGCGCCGCCGCAGTCGGCTCGTTGATGATGCGCTTGACCTCGAGACCCGCGATCTTGCCGGCGTCCTTCGTCGCCTGGCGCTGCGAGTCGTTGAAGTACGCGGGAACCGTGATGACCGCCTCGGTGACCTTCTCCCCGAGGTAATCCTCGGCCGCCTTCTTCAGCTTCTGCAGAACCCGCGCGCTGATCTCCGGCGGCGCCATCTTCTTGCCGCGCACCTCGATCCACGCGTCTCCGTTCGGACCGCGCACGACCTTGAAGGGAACGCGCTTGCTCTCTTGTTCGACTTCCTCGTAGCGACGGCCGATGAACCGCTTCGCCGAGTAGACCGTGTTCTCGGGGTTGGTCACCGCCTGGCGCTTGGCGATCTGGCCGACGAGGATCTCACCCTTGTCGTCCCAGGCGACCACGGACGGGGTCAGCCGCGAGCCTTCCTCGTTGACGATGACCTTGGCTTCCCTGCCCTCCATCACGGCGACCACGCTATTGGTCGTTCCGAGATCGATACCGATGATTCTGCCCATGTTCACTCCTCGTGCGCTCGACGAGCGCTGGTGCGCCGAGCGGTGCCGCGGCCAGGCCCTCGAGTCGGGCGGGCCGTGATTGCGGTCGGCAACATAACCACCCCGATCGCGGGGTCAACTCGCCGCGCTGCTCCGGAATTTCAGGAAAAAGCACCGGCGCCCCCCGGAAGACAGTTGACACTATCCACGAGGCGGCTACTTTCCCGGCCCTCACTCCCGGGGCCGTAGCTCAGCTGGGAGAGCGCCGCGTTCGCAATGCGGAGGTCAGGGGTTCGATCCCCCTCGGCTCCACCCCCTAAGTAGCCATCGAGGCTGGTTGCCGCGCCGGCGGCACAAGGCCGTCCCGAGCCCGGCGAGGAGCAGCACTTCGAGCCAGTCCGAACCGCTGCTACGCCGTGCGCCGAGCGTGCACCCGCCATCGGCGGGGGGGGGGGGGCCGGGGGGGGTTTCGGGGGGGCCCCCCCGACAAAAGCCCACCCAGACGGTTCCCTCCTTCACGCCCGGACAGACCAGCCCCGACCCCCCCCCTTTCTCTTTTTACA
>QGUH01000635.1 GCA_003242355.1 Pseudomonadota bacterium | reverse complement strand
TGGCTAAAATTTTTGCGGACGCGCGTCCCAAAAACCAAACCTGCCCGCGAAAACCCGGCGCTTGATGCCCCGCAAAGGGCGCGACCCCCAGGCCCGTGGCCATGAGCAAGAGCGGTCCGCGAATTTTCGCGCGCAGCTCGACGGCGCGCACGAGCAGACCGCCCACACCAAGGCTCGCCGCGAGCAGCAACCACGCCACGGCGGGCATCGTGTACCGCTCGTTCTGCCAGCGGACCTGCCCATTTCCGGCGACGAGCAGCACCCACAGGGTCGCGGTCGCGAGCAGCAAAATCGCCGGCTTGCGCGTGCGCCGCTCGAGCAGCGCGGCGCCCGCGAACAGCCAGACGAGCCATCCGTAAACCGGCTGATCGGAGAAGTGATAGTGGGTGACGCGGAGGATCTGGTACTTGAGGTGGAAGAACCAGGCGTCGATCACCTCGCGCCGCGTAAGGAAGGGGTGATGGGCTTCGAGCTTGACGGCTGCGCCCGCGGCCGTGCTGTCGCCCGTCAGTACGAGGTTCGCCAGGGACTGGCCGACGACGAACAGCGCTGCAGGCAATCCGACGAGCCCCACGGCGAGCAGCGCCAGACGCGGGCCTCGGTGCCACGCGGCGACCGCCACGCCGAGCCCGAAAACGAGCACCGCGACCACCGCCTCGGGTCGGGTCGCGACGACGAACATGCACGCGAGCGCGAGCGGCGCGAGGTGACGAATGCGGAAGGCGGCCGGCTCGCGGAGCCGCTCGACGAGAGAGAGGTAGGCGAGCAGGGCGGCCGTCCACACTGCGAGCAGCAGGGCGACCTCCATCCCGCTGAAGAGCGACCAATCCAGCGCGCCAACGGAAAGGAATCCGAAGGGCAGCACGTAGGATGCCGCCCGCGGCAGATCGCGCGCGAGCTGCCGGGCGCCGAGCAACACCGCGAACGTGCACACGCACGCCACGATGGCCGCCCACTCCATCAGGTCGAGCTCTCGGAAGCCGAGCCAATAGCCGACCGCCAGGACGAACGGATAGAGGAAGCTCGTGCCGCCGCTCGAATAGCCGTTGCCGGGCACCCACTCGAATGGCGCGCCGCGTGCGGCGGATCGCGCGAAATCGAAGTGGATGAACACGTCGTCCAGGGGGGCGGACCAGGGGCCGAGGCGCCCAGAGCGCACGATTTCGTCGAATCGCTCGGGGTGGGCCCAGTGCAGCGCGTGCAGCGTTTGCAGGCGCAAGGAGCCGTAGAACTCGAGCGCGACGAACAGCGTGACCGCCCCCGCAACGATCGCGTAGAGAACGGGCTCGAAGCGTCGACCGAGCGGGCGCTCGGCAGGCGGGGGACCGTTCACCATCGGGGCCTATGTACCATCGGGGAGCTCCGGGTCGCTCGAGAGCGACGAACGGTCAGGGACGCGCCGAATACGCGGACAACAGGGTCGGACAGAGTGCCCGCGTGGGGAGGGGTCTCGCCGAGTTCACTTCGACGGGGGAGGGCGTGGCGCGTGCCGCCTCGCGGAACGAGGCTAGACCGCCGCTCGGTCGAACCGATCGGTGGTCTGGGGGAGGGTGGTGGCTCGCGTCGGGCGAAACCGCTCGTGACCCGGGAAGGCTGCTTGCCTTTCGGCGACCGCGACGGTTCGGGCCTTGCCCGGGCTTGCGACTTTCGCTCTACTACTCGACCAGCGCGGAACGTCGTTTTCGCGTACGATCGGCCCTGGCCGGTCGCGCGGCCTTGCCGCGGTTCGGTCCTGTGTTCCGGGATCCCGCTTCCGTGCTTCGGCCGCAAGCGTCGGGTCCCCGCGAGCGGCAATGCGATGGTTCGTTGAGGTTTCCCGCGTCGGCGAAGATGACTCGACCGAGCGCTACTGCATCGAGGCAAAGGCCTGGCAGGCGGCCCTGCAGGAAGCGCGCAAGCGGCGCGGCGACTCCGGTCCGCTGTCGAAGTTCAGCATCGAGCTGCTCGATGGCGGTTATCGGGCCATCGATCCCGTTCGCAAGATTCGCTACGTCGTGAACGAGGCGCCGGGCGACGCGCCGCTCGACGCGCCGGCAGCCACGAACGGAGCGGGGCAGGCGCCGGCGACCGCGCCGACGCCGAAGGCCGCTTCGGAGCAGTCGAGCCCTCGACCGAGCGCGTCGCCAGCGAGCGCACAACCGAGCACCGCGTCGAGCACCGCGCCGCGCGAGGAGCCGTCGCAGAGCGCTCCCGCCGCGGCACCCGCGGCTGCGCGTTCCGCCGCGCCGTCCGTAGCCGGCGCGGCATCGGTGCCTGCGACGTCGTCGGTGCCTGCGGCATCGCCGTCCGCTTCGGCGTCGTCGCCTGCTGCCGCGAGGACTTCGTCGACGTCTCCAGCACGGGTTTCGGAGGGAGCATCCGCAGAGCGCGGGCAACCGGCGCTCGCCTCGGCGCAGCCGGCCGGGGGCTCGCGGCCGACAGCGGCACCCGCGCCGGGGGCCCCCGCGACGCGTTCGCAACCGGCGACCGCCGCGAGCACGAGGGCCGTGGGGGCGTCGTCGCCGGCGACCAATGCCGCGGCTTCGGGTGTCGTGCGGGCGAGCCAGCCCGTTTCGACACCCAGTGATCCGTCGCTGCGGTTTTCGGGGTACCCGCGTGCGTCCGTTCCGGCGCCGTCGCTTTATCGGCGCAGCTTTTATCGGCACGAGGATCCGCGCCCCGAGATGCCGCTCACCTATCGCGAAGAGGTGTACGTCGTCGAACCGGGGACCCCGCTTCCCGCGGTCGAGGCGTTGCTCGCCGAACAGTTCGAGGCGGTTCGGCGAGAGCTCGCTGCGCTCCCGCCCGGCAAGCTCGTGCGGCTCGCCGTGTTCGACGTCGAGTTCAAGGGGCCCGCGCCGCGGCCGCCGCTCGGCGTGCTCGCGTGGAAGGACTGGCATGCCGCGCCGAGCTACGGGTTTCCGGCTTTCGGCACCGAGGCGCCCGTCGTCACGTCGAGCCTGCCGCCGCGTCCCGAGGGGCGCGCGTCCGAGCCCACTGCCACAGCGCGAGCGAGCGCACCGAGCGCGCCCGCTGCGAGCCCGAGCCCGGCAACGACGCCTGCCGTTCGGGAGCGCGTCGACTCCGAGCGGGGTGTCGAGCTCGAGCCGCCGATCGCTTCGGGCACGTTCGTGCGCTCGGAGCCTCCGCGGACCTCCGCGCCGCCCACCGCGTCGAAGGCGCCATCCAGCGCGAAGGCGGACGGGGCGCCCAGCGAGGCAGCTCGAGCCACCGCGAAGGCAGAAAGCGCGCCGAGCACGAGGGCGCACGGCGAAGGCGCGCCGAACGAAGCGGCTCGAGCGAGTGTGAAGGCGGCTGCAGCACCGGGCGAAGCGGCGCGAGTCGGCGCGAAGGCGTCCGAAGCACCGAGCGAGGCGGCGGAGATTCGGAAGCCCGTGCCCGCGCCGGCAACGGCGTCGGGGCCGCGCAACGAGCCGCCTCGGGCACGGCGGCGTGCTCGCGAGGACCTGGTGAGCGAGCTGTTCGAGCGGTTGCACGAGCTGCGCTTCCGGACGGACCGGGGGAGCGGCGGGGTTTTCGTGCTGGCCTGCTTGCCCGAGGCCTT
>QGUH01000634.1 GCA_003242355.1 Pseudomonadota bacterium | reverse complement strand
GGTTTATAGACGTGTCTGGGGGCTGGGAAAGTTTATAAAAGACCGGGCCGGGCGCGGGCGGGAGGTCGAAAAATGGGGCGCCGTCTTCGACCGCAACAAGGACGGGCTCATCAGCCAGCGCAACTTCGGCGGGCACCGCTATCCGCGGCTCGCGCACGTCGGCGACCGAACGGGCCTGGAGCTCATCCGCACGCTGCAGGACCACGGCGTGCACCAGGGCATCAGCTTCTACATGGAGTGCACCGCCCTGCGCCTGCTCAAGGACGGCGATCGCATCGCCGGCGTGCTCGCGTACTTCCGCGAGACCGGGCGGTTTCTGCTCGTGCGCTGCCGCGCGGTGATCCTGGCCACGGGCGGCGCCGGCAAAGCCTGGCGCGTGACCAGCAACTCCTGGGAGTACACCGGTGACGGCTACGCGCTCGCCTACGAGGCCGGCGCCGAGCTCATGGATATCGAGTTTACCCAGTTCCACCCGACGGGGATGGTGTGGCCGCTCAGTGTGCGCGGCATCCTCGTGACCGAGGGGGTTCGTGGCGACGGCGGCGTGCTCTTGAACAACAAGGGCGAGCGCTTCATGTTCAACTACATCCCCGAGAAGTTCGCGCCGGAAACCGCGAGCACGGTGGAAGAGGCGTCGCGCTGGCTCGAGGGCGACAAGAACGCGCGCAGGCCGCCCGAGCTTCTGACGCGCGACGTGGTCGCGCGCGCGATCCGCGCCGAGGTGAAGGCCGGCCGCGGCTCGCCGCACGGCGGCGCGTTCCTCGACATCGCCTCGCGCAGGTCGCCCGACTTCATCAAGCGGCGCCTGCCGGGCATGTATCACCAGTTCAAGGAGCTCGCCGAGGTCGACATCACGCGCGAGCCGATGGAGGTCGGGCCGACGCTGCACTACTTCATGGGCGGCATCCGCGTGAACGCCGACACGCAGGAAACGCGCGTCCCCGGGCTCTTCGCCTGTGGCGAGTGCGCCGCGGGTATGCATGGGGCCAATCGACTCGGCGGCAACTCGCTCTCCGATCTGGTCGTGTTCGGCAAGCTCGCAGGTCAGGGCGCGGCCGAATACGTGCGGCGCCTGACCACGACGCCCCGCGCCGACGACGACCAGGTGCGCCTCGCCATCCGCAGCGCCACCGAAATCCTCAATCGCGAGTCCGGCGAGAACCCCTACGCGCTCCACGAGGCGCTGCAGGACGTCATGGAGGACTGCGTCGGCATCGTTCGCACCGAGCAAGAGCTCAAGGACGGTATCTCCCGCATCGAAGCCCTCAAGGAGCGCGTCAAGAACGTCAAGGCGCACGGCTCGAGCCAGTACAACCCGGGTTGGCACGAAGCCATCGCGATGCGCTCGCTCATCGTCGCGGCCGAGGCGGTGGCCCGGGCGGCGCTCGAGCGCAAGGAGAGCCGCGGAGCGCACACGCGCCTCGACTACGAAGGCGAGCGGGACGAGTGGCTCCGCTACAACATCGTGATCCGCAAGGGCGGGGCGGGCGAGATGGAGGTCGAACGGGTGGAGCGGCCCGAGCCGCCCGCCTATCTCAAGGAAATCGCCTACTCGACCCTGGAAGATCTCGAGTCCGGCAAAGTCGGCGCCAACGCGCCCAACGACTGAGGCGGAAGGAGCGCTCGAATGACCATCAGGAAATTCAGAATCTGGCGCGGAAACGCGGAGGGCGGCGACTTTCGCGAGTACGACATCGACGTGGATCCGGGCATGGTCGTCCTCGACGTGCTCCACCGGATCCAGGCGCGGGTCGCGAACGACCTCGCGCTGCGCTGGAACTGCAAGGCGGGTAAGTGCGGCTCGTGCAGCATGGAGATCAACGGGCGTCCCCGGCTCGCATGCATGACGCGCATGAACGCGTTCGGCCCCGAGGAGACGATCACCGTGCAGCCGCTCAAGACGTTCCCGGTGATCAAGGACCTCGTGACGGACGTCTCGTTCAACTACAAGCAGAACAAGCGCATCAAGCCGTTCAAGCCCAAGCCGCGCGACCCCGACGGCCAGCACCGGATGTACCAGGAAGACGTCGATCGCGTCCAAGAGTTCAGGAAGTGCATCGAGTGCTTCCTGTGCCAGGACGTGTGTCACGTGCTGCGCGATCGCGAGGGGAAGGATCGCTTCGTCGGGCCGCGCTTCATGATCCGCCTCGCGTCGCTCGAGATGCACCCGCTCGACACCGCGGACAGAATTCCGGAGATCCGCAAGGAGTACGGCTCGGGCATGTGCAACATCACGCGGTGTTGCACCGAGGTCTGTCCCGAGCACATCAACATCACCGACAACGGCATCATCCCGCTCAAAGAGCGGGTGGTGGACCGCTACTTCGACCCAATCGTCCTGCTCGGAGAGAAGATTTTCGGAATCCGCAAGCGGCGAAAGAGCGAGGCCGAGGGCGGTACCGACGGGACCTGACCGTCGGATTCCGCCGCGCGCCAGAATCCGGGTTGGGGTGTCGACACCCCAGGCTTCGGTAAAGTCCCTTGCCAAACGAGCAAGCGCCGAATCCCGCCGCCCGGTCGGGGGCCACTCCGGGCGGCGAGGGCTCGACACACCACCCGGCGAACGTCGTTCACTCGGCACCGTTCGGTGGCGCTCTCTCCGTGCGGCGGCGCTCGACCGACGGATGCGTGGCTCGGCCGGGCTGGTCTGGTCGCCCGGCGCGCGAGGGGAGAGCTGCGGCACGCGGTGCGGTCCGCGCTCCGGCGAAGCGCGATGAACGGACGTGAACGTCCGTCACTCGGTTGGGCCGGTGGGGATTCCCGTGAACGGATGGCGATGGGGACTGGGTTGAACGCCACTCGGTTCGGTTCGGATTTCTGCGGCTAGAGCGACAAACGGTTAGGAACGCGCCGAGACATGCGGAAAACAGCGTCGGACAGAGTGCCCGCGTGGGGAGGGGCCCCGCCGAGTTCACCTCGGCGGGGAGGGGCGGCGCGTGCCGCCCCTGCGAAACGAGGCTAGAACGCCGATCGGTCAAACCGATCGGCGTTCTAGACCGCTCCCTGACCAACCGCACGCGTTCGCTGACCACCACTCGCGTAGGGCTGCGGTCGTTTCGCTTCACTCGGCAAACCTCTGCGAGAAACGACGAACGCCTCGCGTCCCCCAGCCAGGCAACCGGGGCGTGCGGCTCGGAACCGCTCGCAGCCTGACGAAGCCCGTGCACGGCGCTCAACGATTGCAGGCGACCTCAGCCGGTTCGTTCGACGCGGGCACGGAACCGAAGCCCCCACGCGCTCGCCGACCGGCGGGCGCTCGCGAGAGGGCTGCCTCCGCTGAAGCTGCGCTCGCGCCGCGCCCGGTCGCTTCGGCCGAGGAAGTCGACGCCGAGCGCGTGATCAACGACACGGGACTCGCCCCGCACACCGAGCGCGCGTGCCTTTCGAAACGCGGCTGCGGTCGGCGCGCGCTTGCACGACCACGGCGCAGGAGCGATTCGGCGCTTCCCTCGAGCGCGAGCGGCTCGAAACGTGGCGAGCGTCGAGCGTCGCGCCCATCCCAGTCCGAGACGTGCGAACCCACATCGGCCTCCGCGTGTGCGCAC
>QGUH01000633.1 GCA_003242355.1 Pseudomonadota bacterium | reverse complement strand
CCCCTCCCCCCGGTGCGTCTGGCTACACCCCGGGCCCCCGTCCCGCGGATCCGCGTGGGGCGGGACGGTTGGGGGGGTGCGCTGCCCGCCGATCCAATCGGTCGGCTCCGTGACGATGACTTTTCGTCCCAACCGACAGGCCGAGACCGCGGCCGCGATACCACCGAGGCCGCCGCCGACGATCAGGATTTCCGTCTCGTCTTCTTGGATCATCGCGTCCTATCCATCCCCCCCGAAATGCGGCCGTGCTCGCGCCCACGCGGTTTTCCGGCGCGGAGCAGCGACACCGCCCAGTCTGCCGTTTGCGAGGCTTGCCGGCGCAAATGCTCCATCGCTTCCTCGAGCCGTTTGCGAAGCTCGCGCCGGATGTCCCAGGCGCGATCGACGTTGGCGAGCAGCTGACCGGCGTTCGTCGCCTGAATCGCCGGCATCGAGACCATCGAGGCGAAGGCGGAGACCTTGGAGCCGTAGGGCAAGGCGACGAACGGCACGCCGGCGCTCGCCGCGAAGATTAGAAAATGCAGGCGCATGCCGACCGCGAGCTCGAAGCGCGGCATCAGGCCCCGAATCTCGGGGGGGGAGGAGTCGCCCTTGGGGGGGGGCACGCGCTCGGTGTTGCGTACCCGGGAGGCGACGCCGTGGATCTGTTGCCGATCCTGCCGCTCCATGGGAACGAACAACACGGTCGCCTCCATGCGCTCGACGACGTAATCGACCGTGTTCGCGAGTAGCTCGTGGTAATGCCCGGGGTCGAGGTCGGGAGCGGCGGGCCCGCGCTCGCGCACCGACATGCCGATGACGCGCTCGTCCGGCTCGAGACCCTCGCGCACGAGCATCTCCGGCGCGATGGACTTGGGCTCGAGCAGGAGCGCCGGATCGGCGCCGATGCGGACTTCCTGGGGTAGCCCGAGATCTTCGAGCACGGTGCGTGACTGCACGTCGCGCACCGTGACGAGCGCGACGGGAGCGAGCGCTTCGCGAACGACGAGGCGCGACTCCGGATCGTGCAGCGGGCCCACGCCGACGGCCCACGTCATCGCGGGAATGCGCAACCGATTGGCGACGAGCAGTGGCCGCAAAAAGCCGTCCGCTTCGCGATCGAACAGTAGACCCCCGCCGCCCAGGATCATGAGGTCGAGCTCCCGCACGTGCTCCGCGAGCTCGCCGAGCGAGAGCTTCTGGGCATCCACGGCGTTCTCGACGTCGTGACGCGCGAGCGTGTCGGCCGGGTTGCGCCCGAACACCAGGATCGAGACCGGTACACGGCGACGGAGCTCCCGGACGATGGCCTGCAAGATGGCTTCGTCGCCGAGATTCAGGCCGCCGTAGGAGCCGGAAATCCCTACTCGGTAAGGGGACGCGGTGCGCATTCGCCGGATCCGTCGTGGCGCCGGAGCGCGGCGCCGAAAGAGACAAGCAACGCCGAGCAAGCTCCGTGCCCGAGCGCGAACGGTGGAGGCCGCGCGGCCGCAGCCATTTGTCCGGCGCGCGGCTTTGCGGTGTTCGTGGCAGCGCGCCCCTTCACGCGCATGCATGCCCCAGCAAGGGCATTTGTGGCGTGCGGAGCGGCGCGATGGAGCCGCGCTCAGAGAGCGCTCACGGTCACTTGCGTGCGATCGGCGGCTCGTTCCGCCGCCTCGATGCTCGTCTGCGCGAGCTCGGCGTCGTCGAGGTCCGAGCGTCGAATGCCGAGTACGCGCAAAACCAGCCCGGGTGCGCGCAGCCCGAGATCCGGCTCCCGCTCGAAGAGCCCCGCGAGCATGCGCGCGTACCCGCGCGCGAGATCGCGCCGCGAAATGCCGTCGAACGCCATGGCCTTGGGGCGGCTCGCGAGCGGCAGGAGCACCAGGCTCACGAACAGCAGCCGATAGAGCAGCGCGAGCCGCAAACGCTCGATGGCCGAGCGGCGCTCGAGCACGCGCCGCAAGAAGTGAACGTTGAGCGGCACGTGGAACGACTCGTCGCGCGTGAGGATCCCGAGCATTTGGCGCGCCGCGGGATGGCGCACGTTGCGCAGCGCCATGCGGTACGTCGTCGAGCCGATCGTCTCGAACATCAGGTTCGTGAGCACGATCGTCTCCATCCGGCGCGCGCGCCCGTAGAGTCGATAGAACGTCCGCGTGACCCGGCCCATCGGACGCACCTCGCCGCCGATGTAGCGGAGAAACTCGGTGAGCAGCTCGCGGTGCCAGCCCTCCTCGTCACCGTAGAGCCGGAGCACCTCCGTCAGGTCGGGGTCCCACTCGTGGACCGACGCGGCAAGCTCGTGCGCTTGCCGCAGGCCGGACTCCTCGGCGCGGAAGGCGGCGTTGAAGAAGGCGATGGCCGCCTCCTTTTCGCGTGGGCTCGACCACTGGATGGGCTGCGACAGATCGAGCTGCTCGTCGTCCTGCCGTTCGCGTCGCCGTCGCAACGTCGCGAGCCACCAAGCCGTCGATCTCTGGGGAGCCGAGCTCTTCATCGATTCGCACCGTATCGTGGGCAGAGGCGCGGGCACCGAGCCGTCAGTCTCGCTTCTCCATCGCGACGATGTAAAACCCGCCGAAGATGCGGAGGGGAGAGTCACAGAGAAAGCGCTCGGCCGAGCCGAACAGCGCGCGGCCGAGCTTCGCGCGCATGACGTGAGCCGTTGGTGTCGCGATGCGGATCCCCCGCGACGCCACGATGTGGCAGCCCTGGGGCACGAGGCGCCGCACCTGGCTGGGCGAGTCGAAACGCGTGTACACGTCGCCTTCGTCTTTGTCTCCGGCGATGCGCCCCTTCGGCCCGAAGCGCTTCACGAGCCAGCGCAAGCTGTACGGGTTGTAAAACTCGGCAATCACGTGTCCGCCGGGGCGGGTGACGCGCACCATCTCGGCGAGCGCCTGCTCGATCTCGGGCACGTGAGCGAGCACCTTGAAGCTGCACGTCACGTCGAAGGCGTGGTCCGGAAACGGAAGGGCGGTCGCGGACGCTTCCGTCACGTCGAGCCCGCGGGCGCGGGCGCGCTCGAGCATGCGCGGCGACAAATCGACGCCCTTGGCTTCCCGCGCGAACCGCGCGATGCGCTGGAGCACGAGCCCCGTCCCGCACCCGATCTCGAGGACGCTACGCCCGGCGCCGAAGCGGCGCACGAAATCGGTTTCGAGCTCGTCGAGCAGATCGTGGTACCCGCCCGGATCGTTGTCTCCCCGGTGCTTCTCGTAGGCGTCGGCGAAGGCGTCGTAATAGGTGCGGTTCGATTCGCTGCTCCCGGAACCATCCATCGTGCATCGGGGCTTTTACCACGGCCTCGTGGATCGTGGCGTCCGGGGTTCGCCCTGCCGAAATGCCCCGCCCTGCGGGCGCGCGAGAACCGTCACTCGGCAGGGCCGGAAGACGGGAGTGTCCGTGCGACCGCGCGGGCGAGACGGTTCCCCGAAGCGGAGAGTGCGCGCGCGCCGCGCACCTGCACCACCGCGCTCGCGAGCAAGAGCGCGATGGCGATCGCGCCGAGCAAATAGAAGGCGAACGAGACCACGAGGCGCGCCCCGGCGGCGTAGACGAGCAGGCCCGAAAGCACCGCC
>QGUH01000632.1 GCA_003242355.1 Pseudomonadota bacterium | reverse complement strand
TCCACCCACGTGGGTGCGCCGCAACCTCTTCGGCCGTGCGCAGCCCGAAGGACGAACACGACCGGGACGCCTCGGCTCGCAGGAGCAACGAGACCACCCGCACCGCACCCCGTGGGCACGAGCAAGCGCCAGCACGACGAGCTTTGCGCGTCCCCCCCCCCACGTCGGAGCAACCAAGCGCGAGCGCGACCGATCCGACCTTTGTGCGCCGCACCCACGTGGGCGGCGTCGAGCGCGAGCGCGAGCCCGAACGAACGAGCTTTGCGCACCGCACCCACGTGGGCGGCGTCGAGCGCGAGCACGACCGAACCGACCTTTGTGCACCGTACCCACGTGGACGGCGTCGAGCGCGAGCGCGAGCGCGAGCGAACGAGCTTTGCGCACCGCACCCACGTGGGAGACATCCAGCGCGATCATGACCGGAAGCCCAAAGCCGCCCAGGGCCGAAAGGTCCCTCGTCCGCGCGCAGCGCGCGGAGCGCGCGAGCACGGACTTGAGGGCCTCGGTCGCGCGCAGCCCGCAGGGCGAGCACGACCGGACGCTCCACGACGCACTTCGCGGGAGCAACCCCGGGCCCTTTCGGAAGCATTCAAGGCCGGGCACAAGCGGACGCCCCACGCCGCGCCCATGTGGGCGCCACGGGAGGGCGAGCACGACGAACCGAACTTCGCGCACGCCACCCACGCCGGTGACATCGGCGCGAGGGCGAACGAACCGAACCTCGCGCGCCCCACGGGGGCGACATCCAGCACGAGCACTTATCCACCTTCGCTCGAACACCCACGTAGCCGACGTCGAACGCGAGCACGGTCCACCTTCGCTCGCACGCCCACGTGGGCGACATCGAGCGCGAGCACGAGTTTCGCCCACCGCATCCACGTGGGCGCCACTGAGCACGATCCCGAACGAACGACCTTCGCTCTCTCACCCACGCGGGCGCCAGAGCGCGAGCACGAGTGACCGACCTTCCCACTCCCACGTGGGCGCCTCTGAGCACGACCTGCGAAACGAACGACCTTCGCTCTCTCACCCACGCGGGCGCCAGAGCGCGAGCACGAGTGACCGACCTTCCCACTCCCACGTGGGCGCCTCTGAGCACCATCTCGAACGAGCGACCTTCGCGCGCTCACCCACGTGGACGCCATCGAACGCGAGCACGACCGCGTCACCACGACGCCACGATGCGGGGAGCACCCGGGCACGACGCGGGAGCGATCATGAGGTGGCATGGGGTGTGCAGCGAGGAAGCGCAACGGAGAGGTGAGGCCATGGCTCGATGCGATACCTGTGGCAACGAATACGAGCACAGCTTCGAAGTGACGCTCGACGGGCGTGCGTACACGTTCGACAGCTTCGAATGTGCCATCCACAAGCTGGCGCCGGTTTGCGAGAACTGTAGCGCGCGGATCATCGGCCACGGCGTGCAGACCGATGACCAGGTGTTTTGCAGCGCGCACTGCGCCCGGCAGCGCGGCGTCCGCGGCGCTACGGACCACGTCGGCCCTCGAGTCCCCCTGTCGAGCTAGCCGCCCCACGAGCTCGTCGCATGAATGGTTTTCGCGACCGCGAGGATGCAGGACGGAGGCTCGCGGCCGAGCTGCGAGCGTACGCCGCGGAGCGTCCGATCGTGCTCGCGCTGCCGCGCGGCGGCGTTCCCGTCGCGTACGAGGTGGCGCGGGCCCTCGGCGCGGAGCTCGACGTGTGGATCGTGCGCAAGCTCGGGGTTCCTTGGTACCCGGAGCTCGGAGTAGGTGCGGTCGCCGAGGGCAACTACGTCCATCTCACGGACGAGGTCCTGAGACGCGTGGGCATCTCACGAGACGAGCTGGGCGCTCTCATCGCGACGAAGCAGCACGAAGTGGCGCAGCGCGTGCGCCGCTTTCGCGGTGAGCGGTCGGCGCCCGGGCTGCGTGACCGGACGGTGATCCTCGTCGATGATGGAATCGCAACGGGCGGGACGGTCCGCGCGGCGATTCGCTCGATTCGGGCGCAAGCGCCGAAGCGGGTCGTTTTGGCGGTTCCCGTGGCCGCGGCCGACACGATCGAGGCGCTCTCGGCGGAGGTCGACCGCGTGGTCTGCCTCCTGAGCCCGACGGACCTGTATGCCATCGGGCTTTGGTACCAGGACTTTCGGCAAATCTCGGACGACGAGGTCGCGCAATTGCTGGACCGTGCGCGAGACGAGCGACTTGCAACCGCCGAACGCGCCCGAGCCGAAGCGAACCCCTCCGAGCTCGACCGTGCACGAGACGAACGGCTCGAAACCGAAGCCAGCCGATCCGAGGTCGACCGTGCTGCCAACGAGCGAGCCGCGACCGCCGAACGGCCGCGAGCCGATGCGAGCCGATCGGAACGAGCAGAAAAGGAGAGCACGACGCATGTCCGGTGAAGAAATCACGCTGCGCATCCCGGCAGGCCCGGTGCGGCTCGAGGGCGATCTGACCGTTCCGCGGGGGGCGCGAGGGCTCGTGCTGTTCGCGCACGGAAGTGGCTCGAGCCGCAAGAGCTCTCGAAACCGATTCGTGGCGCAGACGCTCCGGGACCGAGGACTCGGAACGTTGCTCTTCGATCTGTTGACGGCCGAGGAGCAGGCGGCGGACGTGATCGATGCGCACCTGCGGTTCGACATCCCCCTCTTGGCCGAACGGCTCGGGCACGTCACGGACTGGATTCGGGCGCGGGAGTTCGCGACGGGTTTGCGGCTCGGCTACTTCGGCGCGAGCACGGGAGCAGCCGCGGCGTTGATCGCGGCTTCGGAGCGTCCGGACGCCATCGGAGCCATCGTGTCGCGCGGCGGTCGGCCGGACCTGGCGGGCGATGCCCTCGGCCGCGTTCGGGCGCCCACGCTGCTCATCGTGGGTGGGGCCGACCCACCCGTGCTGGAGCTCAATTGGCAGGCGCTTGCGCAGATCACGAGCGAAAAGAAGCTGACGGTCGTCCCCGGCGCCACGCACTTGTTCGAAGAGCCCGGAGCGCTCGAGCAAGTGGCTCGGCACGCCGGGGATTGGTTCGTGCAGCACTTGAACGCCCCGCTGCAGACCGAGGCCGTAGCTCCGCCGTGAGCTCTGCAGGTCCGAGCCCATCGCTCCGCCATGAGCTCTGCAGGTCGAGCCCATCGCTCCGCCATGAGCTCTGCAAACCGAGGCGTAGCCCCGCCATGAGCTCTGCAGGCCGCGGTCATGACTCCGCCATGAGCACTGCAGGTCGAGCCCATCGCTCCGCCATGGGCTCTGCAAGCCGAGGCGTAGCTCCGCCATGAGCCTCGCATTGCCGACGGACCACCGCGTCGCCGTCTTCTCGCTCACGACCGGGCGAACGCTCGCCGAGCAGGTTTGTGAGCGCCTCGGCGTTGCCCTCGGGCGACACGAGGAGCGGGATTTCGAAGACGGCGAGCACAAGATTCGCCCGCTCGAGAGCGTCCGCGGGCGGGATGTGTACGTCGTCGTGTCGCTCTACGGCGACGAGCACTCGTCGGTGAACGACAAGCTGGTGCGCACGCTCTTTCTGCTGGCTGCGCTGCGCGATGCGGGCGCCGAGCGCGTCACGTG
>QGUH01000631.1 GCA_003242355.1 Pseudomonadota bacterium | reverse complement strand
AGGCAAAATACTGTTCGTCTTTGGGGGGAGAAGGGGAAGGGGATGCCCAGCGGGGGAAAGCCTTTTATCGGCACGCCGACCGCCGGGTTGGATCGGAACCCCTGCGTTGCCATCTTCGCGCGCACGAGCGACGGTGTGTTGCGGACCATCCGCGAACGGAATCCGGACGAATGGCACGACCGTTGGGAGGATCTCGGGCCCGTCACGGGAGATCCGGCGGTCGCCGAGGACATGGGCGGCTGCCTCCACGTGTTCGCGCGCAACCCGAACGGCGAGCTCGGCATGCGAAGGCAGCAGAGTCCGGGCGGTTCTTGGTCTCCATGGCAGTCCTTGGGCGGAGAGCTCGCTCAGGGCACCAAGCCGGCCGTCGTCCGTAACGCCTGGGGTGATCTGCAAGTGGTCGTGCGGTGGCAGGACGGCTCGCTCCGGACGTGTCGGCAACGCTTGGAAACGGGCTGGACGGAGTGGAAGAGCCTCGGCGGCATCGCCATCCAGGATCCGGCCGTGGGCGTGGGGCGCGACGGTTCGCTCGTCGTTGCGCACGTGGGCCGAGACCGGGCAGTGTACGTCAGCCGTCAGAGCGTCGCTGCGCTGGAACACAAGTGGACCTTCACCAACGGGCGGGCGCGCGATATCGGCGTGGGCGCCGACGGGTCCGTGTACGTGGTCGGGACGGACACCGACGTTCCGGCCGGGAACGGCAAAATCTACCGGTGGTCGCGCTCGCGCTGGAAGCTCATCGGCGGCTTCGGCATGCGCATCGCCGCAGACCCGAAGGGCAATTGGTGGATCGTCAACACCGGCAACGAGATCTGGGGGCCGAACGGCAAGATGCCCGGTTTCGCGCGGGACATCGGCATCGGCGCCGACGGGTCGATCTACATCATCGGAACGAACACGGACGTTCCGGCCGGAAACGGCAAGATCTACCGGTGGTCTGGCTCGCGCTGGGATCTCATCGGGGGCTTCGGGATGCGCATCGCCGTCGACCCGAGAGGCAATTGGTGGATCGTCAACACCGGCAACGAGATCTGGGGCCCATACGGCAAGATGCCCGGTACCGCACGAGACATCGGGATCGGAGCCGACGGATCCATCTACGTCATCGGCACCGACGCGACCTCCGGCGGAAACTTCGGCATTCACCGCTGGGCGGGCACACGCTGGGTGCGTGTCGCCGGCGAAGGCGTCGCCATCTCCGTAGACCCCGAAGGAAAACCCTGGGTCGTCAAAGCCAACGGCGACATCATGAGGTTCGAAGGCTGAGGTCGGAAACGCGGGCGGGCTGCGTCGAGGCAGCCCGCCTGGCGACCCAAGCCCGGACGGCGAGCGGCGCGGCACACGCACGACTACGAGCGGTATGGGGTGCGTTCACTTCCAGCCAAAACGGGCGCGTCGTGACTCAACTAGCTCGGGGAATTCTTCGGCATCCTGCAGAAGCAGTCCCTGCGCGCCGCCGACTTCCTCGACAAGACGGAGCCGCCTGGGTGCTGGTCTTGGTGGGCAGCCGAGATCTCGAAGCTCGCGCAGATTCTTCTTGATGTGTTCGTGGGCACGCGCTCGAGCGACTGGCGGGGTGCTGGTCTTCAGGCGAAGTTTCGAGGCTGGCGCAGATTGTTCTTGAGGTGCATTTCGTGGGGAGCGGCGGAGCGATTGGCGGGGTCTTGCAGGTCTAGCGGAGTCAGGTCGCAGAGCTCCCTACGCTCGGTGCAACCGACCTGCCTGAACGGACGAATCTGATCGGAGCCGTCCGCTCGAATAGCAAGTAGCTATTCCTCTTTGGAAGGGGACTGGTAGAAGGAGAGACTGACCGTCAGTGGGCTCGTTCAGGCACCAGCGTGCGAGCGCTCGATCACGGCGCTCGAGGTAGAGGTCGAGGCTCGGCCCACACTGAGCCTCGCCATGGATCGAGAACGCGGTGCCCCTCGTGGCGCGCATCGCGCTGACCAATCACGGTTCGGACACGCTGAGAGATCTCGTCGTGGACATCGCGCTGCCTGCGCTCGAGTTCGGCGCCGGGCGGGGAGTGACGCTCCGCATGGTGCAGGGCTTCTACGACAAGGGCGGTTCGCGCACCAATCGGGCCGGGGCCGACGCCGTCGTCGCGGACGTCGTCACCCGCTTGCGCGCGTCGGACGCTGCAAAGCGCACGTATGGCATCGTGACGTTCTCGCAGGCGCAGCAGCAGCTCATCCTCAATCTGCTCGACCAAGCGCGTACCGCACACCCAGAAAATCGAGCGCTTCTTCACGGACGCGACTGCCGAGCCCGTGATCGTCAAGAACCTGGAGAACATCCAGGGCGACGAGCGTGACGTGATGATTTTTTCGGTTTGCCACGGGCCCGATCGAAACGGCCGGGTCAGCATGAACTTCGGGCCGTCGGTGCAGCCGAATCGCCAACCGGTCACGGCCTACGCCAAGGCGCCGCCGCCCCCGCCCCGGCGGAACTCTCCCGAAGTGTCGAAACGCGACGGCAGCCCCTATCGGGTCGCGAGTATCCCGAGCTTCAACGTGGCCCCGAGGACGTTTACGACGAGTTCTACCGCGACGAGCTCGAACGGTTCCTGCACCGGGTCATCGCCGAGGAGGCGCCCAATTGCTGGTCGAGCGAGGCGCCGTGAGGAAAAACGGCAACAAGGTCGCCCTGACGTGAGCGTCCGAAGCAGAGCTCGCGGAGTTTCACGAGCTCCGCGCGGGGAGCGATGAAGGAAGGCGTGATCTCCCCTGGGCGCTTCCGCACGGCGAGGAGGCCGACGCCTTGGACCCGAAACTGAGGCCCCGTCGAAGCTGCGTTCTGGTAAGCCGTCCGAAGCCGAGATCCCCTTCGGGGCTGCATGCCGGGAAGGCGCTCGAAACTGAGGCCCCCGTCGACGCTGCATGCTGGTAAGCCGTTCGAAGCCGAGATCCCTTTCGGGGCTGCATGCCGGGAAGGCGCTCGAAACCGAGGGCCCCTTCGGATCTGCATGCTGGGAAGGAGCGTCGAAGGAGTGGGGCTTCGAAAACTACGAGCTGGCAGATGCCCCCGAGAGGGTCGGGCTTGGCGAACGACGAGCTGGGAAGGAAAGGGCAAGGGGTGGAGCCTTCGGAGGCGCATGCTGGGAAGGAGGGGAACGGGGGTGTCCGGTCGAGAGGGGAGGGGTTGGGAAGGCGATCCAAAGGGGGGACCCCTTCGACCGTGCATGCTGGGACGGAAATTCGATATGTGTCCTGAACGAAATTCGCCTCACGGCCAGCAGGTTGCGAAGGCCACTCCTTTCGAGCGCGCATGCTGGGATGCGGCGCGAAGGCGTCGGGCTCGTTGTGCTGCAAGTCGGGATGCAAAGCGGGAGCCGTGGGGCTGCACGGGCTGCATGCTGGGATGCAGCGCCAAAGGGGGTAGGCTCGCCGCGCTGCACGCCGAGATGCAATGGCGTGAGGGCGGGGGGGCGCGTGCGGCTCGAAGCGCGTCGACCGGGGAAGATGACGCAGCTCGAAACGTGGAATTCGGCGCGGTGGCGCGGTCGTGGACGCGCGCGGCGAGACCCGTAGTCATCCGTTCGCGACGGGCATT
>QGUH01000630.1 GCA_003242355.1 Pseudomonadota bacterium | reverse complement strand
CAGGTCGTGGGCGACGATGAGGCCCGCGCGGTCGGCAGTGAGATCCACCGCGGCTACCCAGCGCTTGAGGTCGAGCGCGGCGCCGGACGCGAGGAGCTTGCTCACGACGCGCGTCAGGTGATCGCGGGCCGGGCCCTGCAGGCCCGCTTCGAGGGCCGAAGCGGCTTCGATCACGGCGCCCTCGAGCTCCGGCGCGACCGGGAACTGGGGGGAGGTGAGCTTGATGGCGGCGAAGAGCCAGGCCTTGAGCGCCGTCCCCGACGCGAGCAAGTGCCGAAGGTACATCCCGGGACGCAAGTACGCGAGCTTCTGCGCGGCGAGGAAGGCTGCCGGCTGGAGCGGGACGTCCGGGCTCATCGCAGCGCGGCCGAGCACCAGGGAAGGCCGGTGAGCGAAGAGGAACGAGATGCCGCCCGGGTCGTTGGGGTTCTCGTACGCGGGGGGCACCTCGATGCCGAGCACGCCGGCGGCGAAGTAAAGGCTCTGGCATACCGGTGCGGCATGCGTTTCGAGGGGAACCCGGTACACCTCGTCGTAGCCGAGCTCGGTGATCGACTGACTGCGCTTCGCGATCACCGCGGGCTCGATCAGCGCGAACACGCTCGAGAGCAGAGGATCGGCGTCGGGGTGCAACACGTGCGCGAACCAATCCTCGTCGGCGAGCGGCTGCTGCGCGGGTGCGGCCGTGTCCGCTCGCATGCGTCGGTAAAAGCGCTCTTCGTCGGGCTCGGAGAGCTCGAGCACGCTGAGCGCCTGACACAGGCACCATGCGGCGTCGGCGCGCTTGGCTTCCGTGTACAGCCGGCGAAGCGCCCGATACGGCTCGACGCGCAGCGGGCTCTTCTGCAAGAGCGTAAGCTGGGCGGCCACGGCCTTGTCGAAGTAGCGCTTCGGGGTCGCGGCGTAGAGCGCGGCCAGGCGCTCGGCGCGATCGTCGTTGTCCGGATCCAGGGTCTGCGCGGCCTCGTAAGCGTCGACGGCGTGGTCCGGCTTACCGAGCTCCTTCTCGTAGAGGGCGCCGAGCGCGTCGAAGGTGGCAATCATCATCGGCTCGTCCTTCTGACTCGTCGCCAGCTCGAGCCGTTGCTTGAGCAGGCGCTCCACCGCCGCGTGATCACCGCGCGCGCGGTGGAGCTCGAGCGCCTCACCAATCGCCTTGTCGAGCTTCGGGTCGAGCTCGAGGACCTCTCGATAGATCTCGAGCGCCTTGTCCACGTCGCCGATCTGCCGACCCGTGACGATTGCGGCGGTGTGTAGGTACTTCACCTTCTGCGCCGGTTCCTCCACGAACTCGGCGAGCCGCAGCACGACCTCGACGAGCTTGTTCCAGTCCTTCTCCTCGCCATAGAGCTGCATCAGCTTGGTGAGCAGCTTGCGGTCGTTGGGGCGCTCTTCGAGGGCCGCGACGTAGTCGCGGGCCGCCTGCGCGCGGTCGCCGAGCTTGCCGGCCGCGATGTCGCCCATTTCCGTGAGCAGATCGACCCGCTCGGCCTCGGAGGCCACGTCGAGGTGGCGTGACTTGGTCTTCAGCAGATCTTCCCAGCGCTCGAGGCCCTCGTACGCGCGCTCGAGCGCGATCAACGGCTCGAGCGCGCTCGGCTCGAGCTCGAGCGCTTCTTCGAGCGGCAGCACGGCCGCTTCGAGCATGCCGGCGCGACGCAGGGCCTCGCCCCGGCGGTAGAGGGCCCGGACGTGCGCCGACCGCTCGAGCCCGTCGCCGAAGCGCGAAAGGAGCTCCTCGTAGAGCTCGGCGGCGCGCTCGGGCGATCCATGCTCGAAGGTGACCTGGGCGACGCGCTCGAGCGCTCCGGCGTCGTCGGGAGCGAGATCCTTGAGCTTTTCGGTCGGTGTGAGCGCCTTTTCGCCCTCGCCGGTCTGGAACAGCGCGTCCACGTAACGCACGAGCAAGCGTACGGCTTCGTCCACGGGCAACGTGTCCGTGCGCGCCGAAACGGCCTCGAAGTGTCGGGCGGCTTCCGCGAAGCGTCGCGCCTCGAACGCGATGTCGCCGAGCACCACGTGCGCCTCGAGGTTCGTGGGATCGAGCTCGATGGCGCGCTCGGCGTGTCGCTTCGCCTCTTCGGCGTCCTGTACGCGGGTGCGGAAGAGGACTGCCATGCGCGCGGCGAGCTTGGCTTTCGCCAAGGCGCCCTCGGTGTGCTCGAGCTCACGCTCGATGAGCTGAATCGCCGCCCGCGCGTCGCCGCGCGTGGCGTAGGCGTCACGCAGCCCTTCCATCGCGGCGGCGTTCATCGGTTGCTCGTCGAGCGCCCGCTTGTACCGCTCGATGGCGCCGTCGAGGTCGTTTCGGGACTCGAGGAGCTTCGCCGCGCGCACCCAGTGCTCCGCCCGCGCGTCCGCGCGATCGGCGTTCTTGGCGAGCGCTTCGATGGCTTCGAGCGCCGCGTCCGCGTCGCCGATCGCCTCCCGGAGACGCGCGAGCTGATCGAGCGCCTCGGCATGGGTCGGATCGAGCGCGAGCAGCTCTTCGTAGGCGGCCACCGCGCGGCTCGGAGAGCCGACGGGGTCGGCCAGCACGCGCGCACGTTCGAGCAGCAGGGGGACGCGACGCCCCGGATCGTCGAGCGTCTTTTGATGCCGATCGAGCACGGCCGCGACGTCCTCCCAGCGCTCGGCGGCGCGATAGTGCCGTGCGAGCTCGGAGAGCGCGCGTTCGTGCGCGGGATCGAGCTCGAGCACCCGCTCGAGCGCGACGGCCGCCTTGTCGTGATCGAGGAACTCCTCGTCGTACAGGGTGGCGATGCGCTCGAGCAGCGCGATCTTCTGGCGGGGCGTCGCCGAGCGTTCGATCTGCTGCTCGAGATTGTCGAGGAGCTCCTCGTAGCGGCCCGTCTTGGCGAAGAGCCGCTCGAGCCCCCGCAACGCATCCAAGCAGTACGGATCCTGGTCGAGCACGGCATCGTAGCGCCGTCGGGCTTCGAGGTCGTCGTTCAGGTGCACCTCGAAGATCTCGGCGATGCGGCACGTCGTCTTCGTGCGCTCGTCTCCTCGCTGGCCCTCGGCCGTCCGCTCGAGCAGGCGCACGAGCGCCGAGTAGTCCGACGCCCGCTCGTAGAGCTTGGCCAGGTGCTGCGCGGCGCGGGCATGCCCCGGATCCTGCTCGACGATTTCCTCGAGAATCGCGCGCGCGGCGTTCGGATCCTGCAAGTGGAGGTCGAGCAGCTCGGCCAGCTCGGCGCGGTAGTCCCGCCGGAGCGCGGGAGTAGCTGCCGCGTCGGCGCGGCGCGTGAGCACGAGCCCGAGCTCGTTCCACTGTTGCGCCTTGCGGTAGATCTGGGCGAGCCCCGCGAGAGCGGTGTCTTCGGCCGGCTCGACCGCGAGCACGGCCTGGAACAGCGGCAGCGCGAGGTCCGGGCGATGCGCCCGTTCCATCCACCATTTGCCCACGCGCTTCTGGAGCAGCACCCGTTGGTCGGGCGAAAGCTCCGGATTTTGCGCGGCCTCGCCGAGCGTTTCGAGCACCTCTTGCCCCCTGTCTCTTATACCCATTTGCCGCTGCGCCGCAAGAGGATAGGGAGAACTTCGGTGGTCCCCGATAAATTAAAAAA
>QGUH01000012.1 GCA_003242355.1 Pseudomonadota bacterium | reverse complement strand
AGCCCGCTGCGCGCGCGCCGGTCTTTGGGGCGCCCGGTGCTCGCGGGGATCCAGGCGGGCACGGACGCAGGACCGCGCCCGGCGGGCGCCGTCGGCGCCGACGGAGGGCTCGGCGGCTCGGCAGCGAGGGCGCTCTCACACTGGCGCAGGCGCGTGAGGAGCTGACCGAGCGCCGTCGCCGCGGCGGCGTTCTCGGGCGCCCCGAGCCGTTCGAGCAGCCGCGCGGCAGCCGACATCGCCTGCTCGAGGTCGTCCGGAGAGGCCTTGGAGCACAGCGCGCGCCACTCGGCCGTCGCGAGCTTCTGATGGTACTCGAGCCAGCGCTGCGTCGTTTCGAACAACCACGCGAGGCGCTTGTTCGCGTACTCCGCGCGCCGCCGCTCGGGAGAGAGCGCCTCGAAGCTCGGGCCGAGCACGTTCTCGAGCACGCCGAGCACCGTCACGAGCCCTGCGAGGCCGCCTTCGACGAACGCCTGATAGAGCAGATAGGGCAGCGGTCGAATGTCGTAGATGCCCTCGCGAACGAGCTCTTCGACCCCGCGCGCCGCGGCCTCGAATTGCCCCCGGTCCGCGAGCGTGTCGATCGCCACGAGGCGCTCGTCGGTGGCGTCGAGATCCGGGCCTTCGCCGCGCGTGAGCGGCTCGAGCAGCGGCGTCAAATCGATGGCCATCGTCGTTCCTCCCCTATCCGCCGGTCGCCGCGGTTTGCCCCGGCGACACCACCGAGATCGCGCCGCCGAAGCTGCACATCAACTGACAGGTGTTGTCGATCGCCGGCATGTTCCCGACGAGCACGGTCGGCACGCCGGGCGTCCACGGCGCCGCCGTGGCCGGGATGCACGGCGCCGGCGTCAACACGCCGAGGGCCGCCGCGGTCGCCGCCGCCACCGCGGGGTTGGCGATGCTCGTGCACATCCCGAACGGCAGCACGTTGAGGAACGGCACGTTGTCCATGATGTTCGCGATCGGCATCGTGGCGACCACGCGGTTCTTCGGCAGCACCATCAACGAAGCCGGCGCGGCTCCCATCGTGCACCGGATCGTCGCGCCCCCACTGACCAATAGTCCCATGCTTCCTCCTTAGCCGTCGCTCGGGCTCGTCTCGAGCAGGTAGCCGAGCCGAGCCAACGACGAGAACACTTCCCGGCGCGCCTTTTCCGCGAGCGCGCCGCTCGAGTACTGCGCGCGGCACCAGTCGTGATCGATGCCGTCGCTTCCGAGGCGCGGATGGAGCGGGTAGAGGGCGACGCGCGTCGGCGCGTACCCTTCGCCCATCTCGCGCACGACCGCCCCCGTGAGGCTCGAGGCGCTCGGCGCGTCGGGCGATCGTTCCGTGCCGGGCTCGACGAACGCGATCGCCGTGACGTTCGCGGTGTTGACGCTCCGTCCGGGAGAGACGACCACGGACGCGTGGCGCACGCCGCGCTCGCGCGTGAGCACCGCGCTGACCTCGTCGATCGGGTACGCGCGCGCGCCGGGACCGACCTCCAGCGTGCCGCTGCAAACGTACGCGTCTTCCTTCGACAGCACGAGACGCGGCACGGCGGGCAGCGCGTCCTCGCCAGCGAGCGGAACGAGCACGCCGCGTTCGTTCGCGGATTCGACGAGGCCGCCCGCCACTTCCGCGAGCACGAACGCGCGCCCCGGCACGGGCCAAACCCGTAACGCCGGCGGCTCCTTTCTGGCAGGCCCAAAGACGAGCGCGCCGCCCGCCGCGGCGACGTACGCCGTGTCGAACGCGCCGATTCCCGCCCGCGCCGCGCGCCGCGCGAACGCGTCCCAGCGGGGAAAATCGATCTCCTCCGTCAGGTTGCGGAACCACGCGCGCACGGGCAGCTTCGGCCACCGCTCGTGCGCGAGCAGCGCGTCGCGCGTGCGGGGCGACACACCGAGCACCGTGACGCCGAGCTCGGCGAGCAGCGCGGGGCTGCGCGTCAGCTCGGCGCACGCCACTTCGGCGAAGCTCGCTCCTGCCATGAGCGCGCACAAAAGCAGCGTGGGCTGCACCGCGAGCGCGTCGAACCCCGGCGCAGCGAGCGTGTCGCCGCGCTCGAGCGCGAACGAGACGGTCGCGTCGCAGAGCAGCGCCGCGTGCAGCGTGCCGGCAGCGAGCTCCACGGGCTCGAGCAGCGGCGTGCCCGGCGTCGCGAACGCGGGGAACAGGCGCAACACCGGATCGTCGGCGCCGTAGCCATGCGAGGGCGGCGCCGCGCTTTCGCTGCCACCCCAGGTCGGCAGCACGCGACACGTCTCTTCCGGGATCGCGACGCGCACGCGCGGGTCCACGACGAGCGCATCCGGCGCGAGCGCGGCCAGGCGATTCTGCACGAACGTGCGCCCGAACGGCGGAATCACGCCGATCACGGCGCCCAAGCGCAGCGCCGCGAGCAGCGCCACCACGAAGTCCGGCCCCATCGGCAGCACGAGCGCGACGCACGCGCCCGGCTCGATGCCGCGCGCGTGCCAGGCCGCGGCCAGCGCGCCCGAGCGCGCGAAGAGATCCGCGTACGAAAGCTCGACGCGCCGTTCACGCTCCGACGCGACGAACGCTCGCTTCGCAATGCCGAGGTGGGCGATCACGAGGTCGTGGTACAGGTCCACGGGGCGGCCGGGCGCGCTCTTCACCGCGCCTCGACGCGCGGCCGCGAACGCATAGAGCGAATCCAAAAACCGTTCGGGATCCGCGTAGGCCGGCTCGAGCCACGCCTGCATCCACGACTCGGGAGCTCGGCCCGCGCGGAGCGCGTCGCGCACGACCCCGAGATCGAGCGCCGTGGTCTCGACGCGCGCCGCCGCGGTCACCGCCGTGCCTCCACGCGCTCGACCTCGTCGACACCGAGCTCGAGCGACACTTCCTCCGGCAACGGCGTCGGCAGGCCAACGCGCCAGTTCGGGCCGGGGCTCGTGAAGAAGAAGTAGGCGAACAGGTGATCGCCTTCCTCGCTCTGCACGGTCACCGTGGCCGGCCTCCCCGGGAAAATCGGGCGCACGGCGAGCACGCTCGCGTCCTCGCCCGGCGCCGCCAAGACCGCCGCCATCTCGTCGTACGACTGCGCGAGCACGGCCGCCTTGGCGTCGACCCTACGCACCATCATGTAGAGCACCTTCCCCGAGTTGGTCGCCCGCGCCGACCGCACCGTGAGCTGCGCCCGCCGCGTCGTGGCCGCGTCCGCCGCCGAGCTCGCCGAAGCCGACGAGCTCGCGCATCCGAGGCTCCCCAGCGCGACGGTGACGAGCGCCGTGACGAGCGCCGCGAGCCCACGGCGCGCCCGCCTCATGGCTCCCCTCCCCGGCCGAGCAGCGAGAAGCCTTGCCACGGATCGCCGTGCACGATGAGCGCCGTGCGCACCGTCTCGCGCGACCGCGTGCCGACCGGCACGCTCCACTCGTACCGCGTGGCGGGCTCGGCGCCGCGCACGCGCACGGCCGTGCCCGCCGCGAGCAGTCGCAGCAGGCGGAAGTACGGGCCCGGTGCGCTGAGCGGCGGCGGATACGAGTTGGCGTCCGTTTCGACGTTGGTGAGCTGCACGCCGAGCTCCGCCTTTTCGTCCTCCATCCAGTCGATGGTGAGCGTCGTGGACCCCGGCGCCTGGTTGAAGTTGAAGACCGACGCCTTGCCCGCGTGCAGGTAGATCATCGTCGGCACGGTGCGCGCGCTCGTGACCGTGTGCTCGAAGGGCACGCGCGTCACGCGGATCTCGAGCGGCTGCGGCGCGCCGCTCGGGTCCCACAAGCGCTCGCCGAGCACGCGCGCCGTCTCCGCGGCCCGGTAGAACCGCTCCGGCACGAGCGATCCCAACTTGCGGAGCGTCGCCATGTCGAGCTTGCCTGCGGCCTCGGGGAAGAGCGGCTCGACGTAGTTGCGCAGCCACGTCACGAACTTGCCCTCGGTCGGGTGGAAGAGCGCGTGCAGCTCCTCGGGGCTCACCGCGCGCTCCGCGCGCCGATCGAAGGGAAACTTCCGGGCGATGGCGTCGATCTCGCGGGCGAGCTCGCGGGACCACGCGCTCGCGACGCCGTTCGTCACGTCCTTCTCGCCGAGGCGGGAGAGCGCCTCGAACGGAGAAAGGAACGGCGCGCGCTGCTCCGCCGTGAGCCCGGCGGCATCCGCCCAGTTCAGGACGAGCGATTTGTACGAGCCCTCGCCGGCGCGCGACGCCGCGAGCGCCACGTGCCCCACCGCGGAGAGCTCTTGCTCGAGCCGCGCCTGCTCGGTCTTCTCGTCCGCCGGCGCGAGCGCGGTCGTCAGATCTTGGAGGAGCTGCGCGATGATCGCCTTGTACTTGCCGAGCTCGGGCGCGTCCTTGCCCTCGCCCACCGCGGCGGCCCACGAGGCGAACTCCCCGAGCGCGTCGTGGAGCGGCTGGAGCATGGTCTCGACCTTCTGCGCGACCGCAGCGCTCGCGCCTCCCGCGCCGCCGTCGTCCTTGGCCGGCTTCTCGGTGGACAGTCGCGTGTTCTCGTCGAGCGTTTTGACGAACGCGTCGAACGGCGACCGCTCCGCGGCCATCTGCGCGAGCGCGACGCGGAGCGCCTCCGCCGACGGCACGTTCAGCCGGAACGCCTTCAGGAACGCCTGTGCCTCCTCGCGGTAACGGTACGCGTAGCTGCCGACGGCGTCCGTGACGAACGCGATCAGGTCCGCCTCGTGTTTCTTCGGGATGTGGAGGGTGGCGAGCGTTTCGGCGAGCCGCTGCACTTCCTTGGCGACGCGGCGCTCGAACGCGCTCTTGGTGTAGCGCCCCTCGAGCACGCCCATGCCCGCGAAAATCGTCGCCTCGGTGCCGAGCGGGTTCCAGACGACGGGCGCGAGCTCGGCGTCGATCTCCGCGTCGAAGAAGATCGATTCGTCGCGCGCCGCGTTCGCCGTGAACTGATCGATGAGCACGGTCGCCCGGCTCTCGTTGACGACCTCCTTCCAGTGCGCCACGTCGACGACGATCTCCTTGCCTTGGAGCTTCAGCCGAATGGCGTTTCCCGCGGGCTGCTCGTCGGCGGCATGCACGAGCGAGAGCCGGTCGGTCAGGTCCCGCAGCAAGGAGACGTTCGGCGCGGTGATGTCGGCCGCGAGCACGAGGCTGCAGAGGCGCTTCATTTCGCCGACCTGGTGCAGCAAATCCACGTCCTGGACCTTGGTGAGGACGTTGCGGAACTTGCTCGCGTACGCCTCGTAGAGCCGCGGCGGCGCCTCACCGTCGTGCGCCCGGCGGGTGTCCGCGGCGTCGTCGATGCCGCGCAGGACGTCGAGCACTACCTGATCGTGCTTGAAGCGCGAGAGGGAGCGCTCCAGCTCCTGGGCGAGCGTCTTCATGTCACTGAGCTCCTTCGGATGCAGGAGCTCGTCCGCCAGGGCCTTGTTCACGAGGTCGGGCAGCCGACGCCAGTACGCGACGGTTTCGGCCGCGTCGGCGTCCGTGTCCCCGAGCTCGAAGGCGACGGGCTGCGCGTACGGTTGCTCGGTGTTGTCGACGTAGTCGCCGATCACGTCGCGCGGCAGCCCCGTCATTTCCTCCCAAACGTCGAGGCGCTGCTTGATGTGCTGGTGATCCGCTCGATAGCTGTGGATGAGCGAGAGGTAGAAGACCGTGCGCCGCCAGCGGAGCCCCGCGCCCACGCCGTCTTGGGCGAGGCCCCGCAGCCCGGGCAGAAAGAGCCCCTCGCGCAGCTGCTTCGAGAGTTTCTCGGAGAACTCGCGGCGCACGTCGCCGAAGAAATCCGGAAAGCGGTCGAGCACGCCGGCGCGCCGCACGGTGAACGTCATGATGTCGTTGCGGTGTCGGCGTTCGCGCTCCGAGCCGACCAGATCCTTGGACACGCTGTACTTCGCCACTGCCTCCGCGGCCGGCTCCCACACGGCGTGCTGCACGCCGTACGCGAGGATCATGTACGCGATCATCGCGCCGCTCACGGCGATGCTGGTGACGAGGTGCCGGCGGAGAGGGTTCGGGGCCGGGCCCGACTCCATGACCCCTTTGAGAGGGCTTTCGAGCTCCGCCGCCGCGCTCGTGCAGAAGTACACCCCGCCGCGCAGCGGGGGTTTCGAGAGCACGTCCGGGGCGAACAGCGCGTCGAGCAACGTCTCGAGCGGCGTGAGCAGGCGCCCGACGCTCCGCGAGAACGCGAGCACGCTGCGGTACCGTTCGGCGTCGAGGAGCGCGAGCGCGCGCGGCAGCTGCGCATTCAGCTCGTTTTCCCACTCGAGCAGCGACGGCCGCGTCGAGCCCTCGGCCGCGAGGGGAATGCACGCCGACATTCCGGCCCGGCGCCAGAACTCGGCGACGGCGTGCATCCCGTCGAGCGCGTCGGTGTGCGTGAGCGCGATGCGCACCTCGATCGGGTGCCGCCGCGTCTCGGCGAGCTGGTTGACGCGGACGCGCAGGTTGCGCGCGAGGTCGAACAGCTCGATCGGCGCCGCGTTCGTCACGAAGCGCACGTCGAGCGCCAGCACCACGGTGGGCGACTTGTCGCGGTAAAGGCGCCGGAACAACGTTCTCACGGCCCGCGTCGCGCGCTCGCTCTGATCCTCCAAGAAGCGCGCGGGCATCTCCGTGATGACGGCGGCGGAAGCGAGCGCCACCGGAAGCTCGGGGTCGAGCGGCGCGTCGCCCGCGACTTGCTGCATCTGGTAGCGGTAATCGCTCTGCTCCTCGATGAGGCGGCTCTTGCCGCTGCCGGAAAGGCCGAACACCACGAAGTGATCGAACTTCGGCAGCGACCGGCGATACTGCCAGGGCAGCCGTCGCACGAAACGCCGGAACGCGCGCCACAGATCGCGCGCGCCGATGGCGGGCGGCTCGGTCGCCCCCGGAGCTTTCAGGGGCAAAGGCGCCGCCTTGGTCCCGCGCGCCTTGTAGAACTTGACGACCACGACGGCGGCCGCCGCAAGGAGCGGCAGCAGCACCGCGAGCACACCCAGACTCTCGAGACCGATCGGTATCCCGATTTTTTCGAGCGCTGCGACGATGTCCTTGAGCTTCATGGCGCTCCTCTCCTCGCGCCGAATCGAACTTTGGCGTCGCCCTCCGACCCTTTGGGATCACTCCACGAACGAATAGAGGTAGAGCCGGCAGCCCTCGAGCGCCGGCACGTCGAACAGCACGATCCGACCCTCACTGACCGCGTAGTCCCACTCCTGTCCTCTCTCGAGCGCGAAGATCTCGACCGTCGACGACAGGCTCTGCGCGAACGGCGGCCGCTCGATGCGCTTGACGGGAACGCCGGTCAGCGCGCGCTCGTGCACGAGGAACAAGCGCTTGGGGCTCGCGAGCTTGACCTTCGAAAGGTCGAGCTTGGCAGCAACGTGCGGCTTCTGCACCAGGAGATAGACGTCCCGGGCGCGCTTGACGTTCTTCTCGATGTCGCAGAAGTACACGCCCTCGGCGCGCGTGAACTCCCGGTACGGCACGTCGGGCCGCCCGCGCGCCACCAGGCGCTCGAGCGGATCCAAAAGGCCGTTGAAGGAGCCGGCGAGATCCTCGTGATCGTAGGGCCGCCCGAGCGCGTCGAGCTCCTGCACGTTGCGCAGGACGCAAGCGTCGATGTACAGGCGCCGGAGCGCACAGAACAGCGCATACGGGTGCGGCGGCACCTGCCCGTCGAGATCCACGAGCAGGGCCTGGAACTCGAACAAGCTGCGCAGCGCCTGCTTGGCGAGCACGTGCGTCTCGCCCGAGAGGTGATTTTCCTGCAGCTCCTCGCGGAGCGCGTGGCGCAGCTGGTTGACGAGCGCTTCCATGCGCCCGAGCACGGCGTCGAACACAAGCCCCCGGCGCACGCGCACGAGCGGCGGCACGTACTCGTCCGAGAACGCCCACGTGCCGTCCGCGTCGCACACCGCTTCCGCCAGGCGGAAGGTCTGCTCGGCCGAGGAAGCCTCCGCCGACAGGCGCACGCGCTGCAAAATGCGCTGAATCCCCTCTTCACCCGGGTCTCCGGGACGCGTCTCGACGATGTCGAAGCCCGAGTCGAGGTGAACGTACACGGGCGTGCGCGTCTTGCCGACCGCGGTCAAGTCGAGGACCATGGGGGCCGCGTTTCCCGGCACGTCCACCACGGTCCCCGACTCGAACACGAGCGACAGCTCCCGAATGGAGAGCACGCCTTTCGACAACAAGAACTCGTCGAACGCGAGCCAACCGAGGCCCCACGAGGGCTCCGGCAGCAACGAGAAGCGCAAGGAAGCCTCCGCGCGCAGCGACTCTTCCTGTGCGTAGAAGTGTTCCGGCAACAGGGCTTGGCCCATGTGCCAGAAAACTCGCGTCATTCCCTGTGCTGCCGGCCTCACGCTGCCCTCGTCGAATCGCTCACCAAAACGCCGCGCCGTGGCCCTCTCGACCCGAGATGCCGAGCACTACGACGTCGGCGCGAGCGCCGCCGCGGCCTGCGTCCCGACCTTGAGGCCCCAACGCTTGACGAAGTTCTTCCCCGACGCGGTGGCGAAGTGGAAGTCGCACGTCTGGTTCGCCGCCGGAACGACCTCGAAGTAGACGTTGTACACGTTCACGTCGATGTTCGGCGCGACCTTCGTCGGCTCGTCCGCCACCGCGAGCCGCACGTCGGACTTTCCGGCCGCGTTGAGCTGACCGGTGATCTCCGTGGGCGCGAGCGGGTGCGCTTCGTCGAACCAGGCCTTCGTCTCTTCGTCGAAGTTCGCGATCCACCAGCCGAGCTGGCTGATCGACGTGGTCTTCAAGGTCATCTTCAGAAGGCCCTTGATGAGGAGCGCGTTCTCCGCCGACATGTAGGCGCTGATGCAGAGCGGGTCGCCCACGCCGCCGGCCCAGGAGAAGTGCTCGAGCACGCCCACCACCTTCACGCGGTCTTCGGTGATGGTCAGCTTGTCGTAGTTCGTCGCGGCGCCATCGACGTTGTAGGGCGTGAACACCTCCACGTCCTGCGCCAGCGCGCTGGCGAGCCCGATGCCGTTGAACGAGACGAGGTAGCCGACGCGCTGCTTCTTCGTCGGGTTCATCACGAAGCCCGACTTCCAATCGCACGGGTAATCGTATGCCATTTCCCTCTCCTCTCCGTTCTCAGCCGAGCCGCGCGTCCACCCGCAGATCCACGTTCAAGCCTTCGAATTGGATGTGCGGCAGAATCGACAGGTTGCAGTGGAACCAGCCGACGCGCCCCGGGATCGGCGTCACTTCGAGGCTGTAGGCCTTGAACGGGTAGTAGCGCAGCGTCAAGTCGTCGGGGTTCACCAGCGTCGTCACGTAGCGCGCAATCCAGCGATCGATCTGGGTCTGGATGTACGCGGCATCCGCGGTGCTGCCGATGTTGTCGCGCATGATGCACTTGAGGTAGTGCGCGATGCGCGAGATCGAATACGTATACGACAGATTCGTGACGAGCTGCGAGTTCTCCGAATCCTTCGGATCCTTGAACTTGTGGCTCTTCTTCAGCGCCTGGGCGCTGAAGAACACCGCCTCGGCCGTCCCCTTCTTGTGGATCAGCGGGATGATGCCGGCGTTCGCCAGCTCGAGCTCGCGGAAGTCGGGCATCGAGATCTCGACGGGAGCCCGGAGCTCGTCTTCTCCACGCAGGTTGTAGGTGTACGACGCGAGCCCGGTGACGAGGCCGCCCGCCTTCACGCCGCGAATGTACTGGCACCACCCGGAGGTCTCGAAGCTCTTCACCAGGTTGCGCGCGAAGAGCATGGCCGAGCTACCCCAGACGTACTTCGAGTCGTCGTCTCCCTGGAGGCGCTCTTCGAACTTGATGCCTTCCGCGGGATTCGACAGCTCGTTGTAGGGCGGCCGCACCATGTACCGCGGCATCGTGAGGCCAATGTACACGGCTTCCTCCGAGTCGCGGAGCTGGTTCCACTTCGAGTAGCGCGGCGTGTTGAAGATGCCCTCGATGTCGCGCAAAAGGTTGACCTCGGCCATCGTCTCGCAGCCGAACAGGCGCGGCGATGCCGAAGCCACGAACGGCGCGTGCGCCGCGGCGGCGACCTTGCCCATCCCGCGCAGCCAGACGATGTCCGAGGGCTTGTTCTCGAACTCGTACAGGCCGATGATCGCGCCGTACGGGCAGCCGCCGAACTGATCGTACTCGGCGACGTAGATCTTCTTGAACAGCTCCGAACCGGCGATGTCGGCGATGTTGAGCTCGAGATCCTCGAGCGCCTCGTCCTTGTCGATGTCGAGCAGGTTCAAGTCGATGTTGGCGCGGAAATTCGTGTTCGCGACGAGATCGGCGATCGACGTCCACGTCGCTTCCATCTCCTGGAACGGCTTGGAATGCAGGATCTCGTTGAGCTGATCCTCGACCATGTCGTCGATCGCGCTGACCAGATCCTGAATCGTCTGCTTGTCGAACTTCCCGTCCGCGCCGTCGATGTTGTAGAGCAGCGCGGCCATACTGGAGATGAACCGCTCCTCCGGGGTGACGTCCTCGACGACGTCGTCCAAATTCGCGGTGATCATCGGGCGCGGCGACTTCACCGTGTCGGAGAAGCGCACGCTTTGCAGAAGCCTCTCGAGCGTCACTGTCTGAGCCATCCTAAGTCTCCTCGTGAATCGATCGAAATTCGCGTTCGAACGCCGGACTCAGCCTTCGTCCTCCAGCGGGCCGACCGCGAGCTCCACGGTGGCGTCGTGCTCGGTGACCACCGTCTCGCTCCACGGCTTCTTCCCCGGCGCGAAGGCGCGAATCTCGTACTTACCGGGCTTGACGCGAATCGCCTGGTTGTACTGGCTCGGCTCGACCAGCTCTTCCTCCTTGCGGATCTCCGCGTCCGGCGTCTTGCCCAGGGGATCCGGCACCAGGAGCGCGCGGCGGATCTCGAGCTTCGGCAGCTCGGCCACCTCGGGCGCCACGGTGAGCTTGAGCTTGGCCGCGGGCAGCTTGTACGTCTCGAAGCTCGGCAGCTCCTTCACCAAGGCCGCGATGCTGTCGGAGCTCTGGGCCACTTCGCGGAGCAGGTTGCGGAACTCTTTCCTGTTGTCGAAGTTCGCCTGCGCCTCGAGGAGCAGCTTCTTCATCAGCAACAGCGCCCGCAGGCGTGGAACGTTCTTCGCCACCTCGGCCGGCTGGAACGACTTGGTCGACGTGATGGGCAGCGTGACGTCGAAGCTCTCCGTGCTCGACTTCGGGTTGATGCGATTTTGCACCGTGAACGTCAGGGACATGCCCATGTCCGCCATCACTTCGTTCAGGTTCTTCCCGTCGAGACGGCGGATCTGGCGCTTGTCGAGCTCGAGCGCACGGTCCTTGGACGTCCCGCGCGACAAATCCCCGAGGATGAGCACGCGAAAGGGAAGCGTGACCTCCTCGGGCTCGCCGCGGACGGTGGTGCGATACGTAAGGGTTATTCTGGATCTCGGGATCTCGTCGGTGATCGCCATTGGCTTTTCACCCTCCTCTTTCTATTTCGTGCGGGACGTCATTCGGGCGCCCACTTCTTGACCAGCTTTTGTGTGGTTCCGGTCGCGAACTCCAAGAGCGTGCTCGTGCCCTCGGCCGGCACGATCTGGAACTCGAATTTGTACACACGCACGTCCAGGCGTTCGTCCACGCGTACTGGCTTGTTGTCGATGAACATCTGGAGCACGCCGTCCACGATGTCGACGTTGGCCTGAGCGCGGGCCCCGTTCTTCGGGTACGTGGCCTCGAACCACTGTTTGCGATCCTCGTCGAAACCGAGGACGTACCAGGACACCTGCACGCTGGTGTTCGAGACGGGGCTCGCGAGTTTCGTTCGAACGTTCGCGGCGCCTTCGCTGCTCACGTAAGCCACGATGCGAATCGGCGCGTCGCCGTCGCCGGAAAAGCGGAAGCTCTCGATCAAACCGACGCAGCGGATGGTGGGCCCGGAGAGGACGGTTTGCCCGGTGCCTCCGAACGGATTCCACACCTCGATGTCCTTGTTCAGGCAGAGCCCGCCGCAGCCGCTCCAGAACGTGACGTAGCCGATGGTTCCCTTCGCCGTGGGATGGAGGTTGAACCCGAGCCGCCAATCACAGTCGTAGTTCAGGCTGTTGGTGTCGATCGTCATTGGCCCCTTTCGGTCCGCGGCTGCCGAGCCCTCCCAGGCCGCGCCGATGCTTTTCGAGTTCTCCCTCGTCTTTTCAGAGCGCACCGTCTCACGGGACGGCGAGCGTGGTCAAATCTGTTGCGACATTCGTTCCAACGTGGTGCGGCACTGGCTCACTTGTCCACGCACGTTGGTCATTGCATTGGTCGCCGTGGTCTCGAGATTGCGCACGAGCGTCGAGGCGCTCTGCTCCACCTCGCGCTTGGTGCTCTCTATGGTCTCGACCGCCGCGGACACCGCTTGGTCGATTTGTGAGGACAGGTCGGATATCAGCGACTCGATCGACGAGCGCAGGGTGCCGATCTCCGACTGCACGGCGGGCAGCACGGCGTCGATTTGCGAGGCGAGCTCGGAAACCAGGGTGTCGAGCTGAGAGGTCGCCTCGTTCTTCGCCGTTTCGATTTGTTTCGCGATCTCGCCCGCCAGCTGCTCGAGCTGGGAGACCGCGCTGTCCGCGGCGCTCTGAATCGCGGAAATGCCGCTCGAGAGCGCGCTACTGATCGCCGACTGGGCCTGGGAGACGAGCGCCTTCGGCAGCCCGGAGACTTTGATGCTGTCGAACGCTCCCAACGCCGAGTTCAACGCCGTCTGCAACGATCCCATCCCCGTCTGAAAGGCGTTCTGCAGGTCCGCCAGGGCGCTCTTCAGCGCCCGAACGGGCGACAGAATCGTGTTCGGCAGCTCCTCGAGGTTGACCCGCAGCGAATCGAGCGTGTCGTTCGCGGTCGCGACCGCCCCGTCGATTTGGCTGACGAGCCCTCGAATCTGCTCCGACCCCTGCTGCCTCATGGTATCGAGCCGGTCGATCACGAGCGCCACGGAGTCCTCGAGCGAGCGCCGCGTCCGGTCGATCTGCTCGCGCAGGTTCTTCGCGGGGTCGAGCACCGAGCCCGAGAGCGCGGCGAGCGCGGATTCGGCGCTTTCGAGCTGGCTCGGGATCGAGCCCGTGCTCTCCTTCGGCAGGCGCGAAAGGGTAGAGCGCAGTTGGGTCATCTCGGAGCGCAAGGCCGACATTTCGGACTCGACCTTGCTTTCGAGCGTGCGGAGCTCGGCGAGCACCCCCTCGAACATTTCCTCATCCCTCCAAAGCGCGTTGCAACGACGCCTTCGCCTCGGCAATCCGGGCATCCAGCGTTTCGCCGAGCGCCGAAAGCGCCGTCACTTCGCTCGCGAGCGCCGCGCTCACGGCGGCAATCTTGTCCGACAGCGTCCTCGTGGCGGCGTCCGTGCTGGCCTCGAGCTCGGTCACGGCGGAGCTCAACGCCGAGGTCGCCTTCCCCGACGCCGCCTGGTAGCTCCCCGTAAGCCCGCCGAGCACCGCGCGGGTTTCGGCGTTCGTCGAGTCCTTGGCCATCTCGACCTGGGGGGTCAAATCGTACGTTTCGTCCGGCGTGGCGGCGCCTTCTTCCTGCTTCACCTCGAGGAAGAAGCGCCCTTCCGAAAGCTCGATCGTCTGGCAGTCGCCCCACTGCGTGCGCGACAGCGTGAACACCGGGCTCTCGTCGGTGTACACGTGGCGCATCACCGTTCGGCTCTCCGTGCGCTTGCCCATCACGAGCTGATTGCCCTGCGTGTCCCCGGAGAGCTTCTCCACCCAGTCGAGGAACGAAACGATTTTCGCCGAGTCGAAGTCGAAGGCCACGAGCACGCGCTGATGCTTGTTCGCGGGAAAGAAGAAGTGCCCGGATTCTCCGAACGGCACGAACGGCAGCACGACCGTTTGGTTCCAGAGCGGGATCTGCACGCGGTAGCGGACCACCGAGTCGTTCTCGCTCGACAGCGCGTGCCAGGTTCGGTCCGAGTCGGTGCCGCTGGCGCTCAGGATCTTCCCCTCGGCGAGCACCGGGTAAATCGGCCGCACGAACGCGGGCAGGTTCGGCACCGGATCGCCGACGCGCTCGAGCTCGGCCGAGAGCTCGACGTCGAAGCGCTTGCACGGATCTTCCAGATCGACGGGCTCGCGCGGCACGCTCACCGGGCCCGCGCGCAGCGAGAGCGCGATCACGCGGTACTGCTTGCCCGCCGCGAACGCGCGCGCGCTGAGGCCCCCGCCGAGCGTGTACGCGAGTCCGGGAGCAGGGATCGCGGCCGGCAGGCGACGAAAGCCCAGCGACAGGTGATGGTCGCGCTGCCGCAAACGGTCGCCTTCCAGCGCGGCGCGCTGCTCGGCCACCTTCGGGACGGGCGTGTGGGCCATCACGTCGCGGCGCACGCCGGTGGCGGCAACCTCGTTGGCGACGTCGAGCTTGGGAACCGTGGCCTCGCTGAACGGATTGAGCACCGCCGTCGCGTGCCGCGCAAGCTCGGGAAGCACCACGGAAATCGACTCCACGCACGCGACGTCGAGCTCGCCCACGCTCTCGGGCTCGGACTTGCTCTTGGCGATGCGGTACGTCCCGGACGCCGCGTCGAGCTCGACGACGCCACAGAGCTCCGACACCACCCAAAACACGAAATCGTAGAAGCTCGCGTCGTTCGCGCCGCCGCTCGCCACGCAGACGACGTCGCGGGTGAGGTCGAGATCCGCGAAGTCGTACTCGACCGTGACGCCTTCCACCAAGTTGGCGTCGATGACCTCGCGCAGGGACCGATTGGCGTAGACGGCGAGCGGCCGGTGCGCCCCCCAAAAGACCCGCGCCGCGTCCGCGAAACGGAGCGTGTACCGCCGCTCGATCACGGGAGCGCCGGAAACGTCACCGGTCGTGGTCTCCACGAAACGCCGCTCCGTCACGTATCCCGCGAACGTGGCCACGTCGGGCGTCTCCCCCGCGAGCACCAGGGCCCCATTGGCGAGCGACAGCGTCGCCTGCATCGGCGCGCTCGAGCAGAAGGGCTCGAGCACCGCATCCGGCCCCCCCTCGAGCGAAACGCGAAACGTGACTTCCGCCGAAAAGCCGAAGACGCGCGCATCGAGCGTCAGCGACTCGATCGCCCCCGCGGGAATGGCCAGCTTGGTTCCCCCGACGGAGAGCGACAACGTGGCTTGCAGGCGTTCGTCGAACATTCACGACGGGCGCGAGTCACCCGTGATCGCGCACGCTAAACCCAATGCCTCGGCAGTCGTTAATTTTTCGCGTCGACTCGTACGCACCTGTACGCACCCTGTTCGAAGCGTCACGGTTCGAGGGGTCACAGGGGCAGCGCGTCACAGGACGCCTCGTCACAGGACGCCTCGTCACAGGACGCCTCGTCGCAGGACGTCGCACCACACGACACTTCGTCACAGGACGGCCCGTCACAGGACGCCTCGTCACAGGACGCCTCTTCGCAGGACGCCTCATCACAGGACGCCTCGTCACAGGACGCCTCGTCGCAGGACGTCGCACCACACGACACTTCGTCACAGGACGGCCCGTCACAGGACGCCTCGTCACAGGACGCCTCTTCGCAGGACGCCTCATCACAGG
>QGUH01000629.1 GCA_003242355.1 Pseudomonadota bacterium | reverse complement strand
GCCGAAACGGGCGTTTTCTTTCCCTCCGAAGCGGGGGGGCGCCTGGGGCCCCGTCGGGACGCGTTGGTGGCGCAGGGCCCCCCGGCCCGGGCCGGCCTGGCCCGCCTCGACGTCGGCGTCGGCGACCGGGTGGCGGCGCTCGCGCCCAATCGGCCGGAGACGCTGATTGCGTTTCTCGCGACGGCGAGCCTGGGGGCCATCTGGTCGAGCTGCTCCCCGGAGTTCGGCGTTGGCAGCGTGCTGGATCGGTTTCGCCAGATCGAGCCCAAAGTGCTCATCGCCGTCGACGAGTACGTGTATGGCGGTCGGCGCTTCGATCGGCGCGCCGAGCTCGAAAGGGTGCGCGGCGCTCTGCCGAGTCTCCGAGCGACGGTGCGCCTCGGCGGGGCGCGCGACACGATGATGGGTTGGGACGAGCTCACGAGCGACGAAGAGCCCCTCACGTTCGAGCCCGTTCCTTTCGATCATCCGCTCTGGATTCTCTACTCGTCGGGCACGACGGGCTTGCCGAAAGCCATCGTCCAGGGCCACGGAGGGATTCTGCTCGAGCACCTCAAAGCGCTCGCCCTGCACTCGGACCTGGGACCCGAAGACCGGTTCTTCTGGTTTTCGACCACCGGGTGGATGATGTGGAACTTTCTCGTGAGCGGTTTGCTCGTGGGGTCGAGCATCGTGCTTTACGACGGTAGCCCGGCCCATCCGAGCCTCGGCGTGCTCTATCGACTCATCGACGAGGAGCGCATCACGTACTTCGGGACGAGCGCGCCATTTTTGCTCGCCTGCCAGAAGGCCGGACTTCGGCCGCGCGCCGAGCACGGGCTCGAGTCGCTGCGAACGATTGGCAGCACGGGCGCCCCGCTCCCCGCGGAGGGGTTCGCGTGGGTCTACGAGAACGTGAAGAACGACCTGTTGCTCGCCTCGATCAGCGGTGGGACGGACGTGTGCACGGCATTCGTGCTCTCGTGCCCGTGGTTGCCGGTCCACGCGGGGGAGATCCAGTGCTCGGGTCTCGGCGCGCGCGTCGAAGCCTTCGACGAGCAGGGGAAAAGCGTCGTCGGGGAAGTCGGGGAGCTCGTGCTCACGGCCCCGATGCCGTCGATGCCGACGAAGTTCTGGAACGACCCCGGCGACCGACGGCGGGTCGAGAGTTACTTCTCGACGTACCCGGGCGTGTGGCGCCACGGCGATTGGATTCGGATCACCGAGCGGGGAAGCTGCGTGATTTACGGACGCTCGGACTCGACTCTGAACCGCGGCGGCGTGCGCATGGGCACGAGCGAGTTCTATCGCGTGGTCGAAGCACTTCCCGAGGTGGCCGACAGCCTCGTCGTCGACACGGGCACGCTCGAGACGGAGGAGGGTAAGCTCTGGTTGTTCCTCGTGCTTCGCGAGGGCGTGACGCTCGACGCGGCCCTCGAGAAACGCGTCCGCGAGACGTTGCGCCGCGAGCTTTCGCCGCGCCACGTACCGGACGAAATCCGCGTGATTCCCGAGGTCCCTCGCACGCTGAACGGGAAGAAGCTCGAGGTTCCGGTGAAGAAGATCCTGCTCGGGACCTCCCCGGAGCGCGCGCTCAGCCGCGACACGCTCGCGAACCCGGCGGCGCTCGAACCGTTCCTCGCACTGGTGGCGCCGAGCGAAGCCCGAACGTCCGAATCGTGACCCTTCGAGTCTGAAGCGACAGCCTCGCCGAATTCACTCGACGGGGTGCGTGCCGTCTCTGCGGAACGCGGCAAGGGCTGCAGGCTCCTCGAACTCACTTCGACGAGGTGCGTGCCGCCCCTGCGGAACGAGGTGAGGGCGCCGCAGCTTCGCCGAGCTCGCTTCGAAGGGAACGAGCGGCGCGTCGCGCCCGTGTGCAACGAGGCCAGAAAGCCGCTTTCTGGGACCGGCGTTCCAGCGGCCAGCCTCTACGCTTGGACCGTGCTCTCGTTGGTGGCTCGCGCTGCTTCGAGCTGTCGGAGTCGGCGCTCGGCGATCTCGATGGCGAGCGGGCTCCGATCGATCCCGAGAAAACGGCGCCCGAGGCGTGCGGCCACGGCCAGCGTGGTGCCCGAGCCGCACATCGGATCGAGGACGAGACCGCCCGGTCGCGACGCCGCGCGGACGATGCGCTCGAGGAGCTTCTCCGGTTTCTGCGTGGGATACCCGGTGGTTTCGCGCACGAGCGGCGTGTTGGCGCGCATCGCCGGACAGTCGGTCCACACCGATCCGAGCAGGCGGCCCCGATCGGCGTAGTAACGATAGCTCTTGCCGCCGATGTGCCGTTCCCGGAAGCGCCGCCCATCCGCGTCGATGTGCGAAAAGTGCATCTGGAGGCTCGTCTGCGCGTACGGCTCGCGGAGCATCGGATCCTCGGCGTTCCAGATCATGCGGCCGTCCGGGGCGTACACGAGAATCGTTTGATGGGTGATGCTCGGTCCCGAACGCCGCCGCGCTCCGTTGCCGGGAACCCAGATGATTTCTCCGGCGAACGCGGCGCGCCCGAAGACGCGGTCGGCGAGCACCTTCACCTCGTGCACGGCACGGTGATCGAGATGGAGCCAAACGCTGCTTCGTTCACCGGCGAGGCGCGCCAGTGCGGCGAGCCGGGGCTCGAGCATGGCGAGCAACCCGTCGAGGCCGCCCCACGCGTCGGCGTATGCCGTTTGCCCGAGTTGGCGCGCGCCATCGCCGAGGCGCGCTCCGTGCACCTTGCCCGTATTGAAGGGCGGATCGACGTAGGCGAGCTCGAAGCGGTCGTCGCTCGAGCGAGCGAGCTCCTCGAGCGCGGGCAGACAATCGCCCGAGAGCAACCGCCCGAGCGCCGTCTCGAGCGCGAGCACGGTCATGCGCCGCCGTCGGCGGAGGGCGCGCCGGACTCGGCGAGGGGCGCTTCGAACGGCGAGTCTTCGAGCGCGATCGCTTCGAGCACGTGCGGCTCGACGGGCCCGGCTTCCGGAAGACCCGGCAGCCAGTCCCAATAGGGCCCGCCACCACTGCACCCCATCGCCCACTCTTCCGGCGCGCACGCGATACGGACGTGTACGTGGTCCGCGTGCGGCGAGCTGTCGCGCGGCTGCAGCAGCACGGTTTGCGCACGGTACACGAGATCGAGCGGCTCGTTGCGCGAGAGCGCGTAATCGATGAGGAGCGCCTCGACGTCCTGGCTCACGAACAAGAACTGAACCCCGATCTCCTCGTTCTGCAAGAGGTGCTTGAAGAACGCCCATTGCCGAGGAATGTCGATGCGGACGAACTCGCCCTTTCCGATCTCTGCCAGTCCGTCGCCGAGAATGCTGTAGAACCCGGGGTTCTGGACGGGCACACCGCTCGGTGTCGTCACGTAGTAGAGTAGATCGATGTCGCGCCCGCTGCGATGCGAGTGGTGCTTCGGAATCTTGCCGCCGTGGCGAGCGGAGAGGTCGCCGACCACGACCGGCGCGCCGCCTGGAAACTCGCGTTCTACGTGCGCGGCGGCGTCCTGAATCGCACGGACGAGCCGGGGCAGACCCCAATACTTGTCGCTCTCCGGCCGATAGCGCACGAAGCCTTTGCCGCGCACCGGAAGCTCGATCTTTTTACAACTTCTCCAGCCCCAGA
>QGUH01000628.1 GCA_003242355.1 Pseudomonadota bacterium | reverse complement strand
GAGGAGGACTCCGGCGGGGGCGGGTGGGCGGGAGGAAACAAGTCCCGCGACGCCCTGTGCCGTCTGGTCACGTCCACTTCGCGCTTGGCGCTGCAATGAGCCCGGCGGAGAGCCCGACGAACGCGGCGCGCAGCGCGTCGGCGCGCGTTGCGCGGCCTTGCTTCTCCGCGCTGGCGACGAGACGGCTCACCGTGCCGGAGCCGACGGCCGCGGCGAGCGCCACCGCTTCGGCGTCCGCGAGCGCCAGGTCCCCGACGGATAGGCCGCGCCCGTCGCCGCGCACGAGCACCGCCCGCGACATCGGCTCGAGCACCGCCGCGATCTCGTCGATCGAGTATTCTTCGCGGATACCGCGCGTGACGAGCCCTGCGGGGGGCAGTCGCGTGTCGATGTCGTCCTCGCCGCTCTTCATGTCGGAAAAGAACGCGAGCATGCCGTTGCGCCACGAGAAGAGCTCGACGAAGCGGTGCTCGAGCTGCTCGGTGAGCTCGTGCTGCAGCACGCTCTCCGGCAAGGCGCCCATGCTCACCAGGATCTCGCCGAGGTGCATCGCCCCGCGCGCGCGGAGATCGAGCGCCTGAGCGAGCTTGTCGGGATCGACGACACCGCGGCGCAAGAGGCGAACGCCGATCAACTCCTCGCGCACCGAGCTCGCGACGAAGCGCGGCGCACCCTCGACCAGGAAAATGCGGCGTTCTTGATCGCCGTTGCGCGCGATGAGCAGCCCCGTCGCGCGGCTCGCCACCAGCTGGTAGACGCGCGAGGGCAGCGTGCGCGCGTCGATCGACGCGGTGAAGCTCGCGCGCTCGAGCGGCGGCTCGCCGAAACGGAAAGCGTTGCGCTGCAGAAGCTCGGCGGCGCCCGCGAGCTCCGAAGCCCGGCGCACGCCACCGTACGTCGCAAGGAACTCGGTGTTGGCGTGGACGCGCCCGGTCGCGACCAGCTCGAGCAAGTCGGTTCCGGGCGGGCGCTTCTCGGCGCGCGGCTCGGGCGGATGAATCGCCGGCAGCGGCAACGGTTGCCGCTCCAGAATCGGCGTCGTCGGATGCTCGTCCGCGCGCACGGGCGTGCGCACGGAGTGCACGCCGCTCACCGACGGCAGGATGCCGAGGACGTTCACCCAACGCGCGAGCTCCGCATCGTCGAGCACGTGATCGTTGCGAACCGCGAAGGACTCGAGCGCGAGCGCGAACTCGCGCGCCGAAGGGAAACGCTGCCAGGGCTCGCGAGCGAGCGCGCGCCGCACGATCTGCGCAAGCTCCATCGGCACGTGCTGGCCGTGTTGATCGAAGGTCGAAAGGTTCGCCTCGTGGATGCGCGTGAGCACCTCGAGCTCGTCCTTGCCGGCGAACAGCGGGCAGGCGATCAGCATCTCCGCGAGCAGGATGCCGACGGCGAACACGTCGCTGCGCGGATCGACCTCGGCGCCAATCACCTGCTCCGGCGACATGTAGCCGAGCTTTCCCTTGAGCTCGCCGGGATCGGTGCGGCGATCGAGCGTGACGCCGCGCACGATGCCGAAGTCCGCCAGTTTGACGGCACCCTGACGGCTGATGAGCACGTTCCCAGGCGAGACGTCGCGATGCACGAGGCCGAGCGGCCGGCCTTGCTCGTCCGTGGCTTCGTGCGCGTATGCGAGCGCGCGAAGCACACTGCGCGCGATGAGCAGGGCGATCGGAATCGGGAAGCGTGAGCGCTTGCTCGCGACGTGACGGAGCAAGCGGGCGAGCGACAGCCCGTCCACGTACTCCATCGCCATGAAGAGCTCGCCCTGGCTTTCGCCGAAGTCGACCACCTCGACGATGTTCGGGTGCTGGAGCGCGGCGCAGATCCGAGCTTCGTCGATGAACATTGCGACGAAGCGCTGGTCTTTCGCGAGCTCGGGCAAAATGCGCTTGATCGCGAAGCGCTTGGCGAAGCCGTGCGGCCCTGCCCGGCGTCCCACGAACACTTCCGCCATGCCTCCGAGTCCGAGGCGCTCTCCGAGTACGTATGGGCCGAGCCGCATGGCGGAAGGTGCTGCCTCGACCATGATACTCGAGTCTAAACGACCTGCTTTTCCAGAGCCACGGTTTCGACTAGCACTACGGGCCTTGCTGCGCGCTCGAACTCTCACTCTTCGCCATCAGGTCTCCATACCGGCGCGCGTGCGCTCCGCGCGCGCCCTTCGGAGCTGGAATGGCTGCGCCGACGGCGCTAACCCTACCCCCTCACCGCCCTCGAGCCTTCACCCGGGAGCCAGCGTGTGACCAGCGAGACTACACCTTCCCACGCGGAACACGCGGATTCTGGCGCGATCGACGTCCGTCCCCCCAAGCGTCAGGTGGTCGCGATCCTCGGCGCGGCGTCGTTCCTCGGCGAGAATCTGATCGGCATGCTCGAGGAGGACGAGCGCATCCGCCGCATCGTCTGCCTCGACATCAAAGCGCCCCGCACTGCGGCGAGCCGCTCACGCGTCTACGAGATCGATCTCACGCAGCCGAGCGCGGAGGAACGCCTGGCCGAAATCTTCGGGGCCGAGGGCGTCGATACCGTCGTGCACCTGGCATTTTTGCCGTCGCCCGCGCACGCCACGGCCTGGGCGCACGAGCTCGAAAGCGTGGGGACCTTGCACGTCGTCAACGCCTGCCGGCGCACGCGCGTCCGCAAGCTCGTGATGTGGAGCCAGACGTTGCTGTACGGCGCCCACCCCACGAATCCCAACTTCTTGTCGGAGCGCCACCCGCTGCGCGCCTCGCGCGACGAGCCCTTCTTCCTCGACAAGCTCGAGGCGGAGGAGGAGGTGCTGCGCTTCGGCAATCCCGGCAAGGGGCGAATCGTCACGGTGCTGCGCACCGCGCCGATCCTGGGCCCCAACGTGGACACCTTCCTCACGCGCTACCTCGGTCGCCGCCTGGTGCCCACGGTGATGGGGTTCGATCCGCTCTGGCAGTTTCTGCACGAGGCCGACGCCGTGGCCGCGTTCCAACTCGCCGTGGTGCGGGATGCTCCGGGCATCTACAACATCACGGGCGACGGCGTGCTCCCGCTGCACACCGTGATTCGCCTCGTCGGTCGCACCGCGTTTCCCCTGCCCCGTACGGTCGCGCGCGCGATGGCGGGGGCGCTCTGGATCGCGCAGCTCGGCGAAGCGCCGCCGTCGTTCTGCGATTACTTGCAGTACCTGTGCGTCGCCGACGGACGCGCGGCCCGTCAAAAGCTCGGCTTCGTGCCCCTTTACACGAGCCGCGAAGCAGTGGTCGAGTTCGGCAGCGCGCAGCGCTTGCGTGACGTGCGCCTGCTCTCCGAGAGGACGGCATGACGAGAGATCGTCAGAACCCCAAGCGACGCCCGATCGCGCCTTCGGCGCCGAAGCGACGCCCCGAGGCCGAGCCCCCGCGAGCGGGTAAGCGCCCCGAGCCGAACCGCGCCGCCCGCGCCCACGAGCGCGAGGAGGCGCCGCGCGGCGGCAACGCGCGCGGCAATGGCCGCGGCGCGCGGAACGCGGGCGACCGCCGCGAACGCCCCGAGGCGCGCACCGAACGGAGGCGCAGCGAGACGCCGGGCGCCGAGCAGCGGCTCCGGGCGTCCAATCCCCAGCAGCGCGCGCA
>QGUH01000627.1 GCA_003242355.1 Pseudomonadota bacterium | reverse complement strand
CCACAGCGCCGAAGTCCGGCACGCGCAGGGCGTCCGTGGTTTCCCCATCGATCCCCCTCCGCGGGATGTCCCGGCCGCGCCGCTCGCGGCGTTTACCACCCCGCCCGATGCCCCGCGGCCTCCCCGGATTCCGTGTCGTCCGCCATCGCCCCCACATCCAACCCCACCCGCCATGTCCTCCCCGCATCCTCCCGTTTTCATCCCCATTTCATTCACCCCTCCATCCCTCGAGCCCAAGCTCATCCTGCGCGCGTTCGCCCCACGCGCGCGGCATCCCACGCGCGCGGCATCCCACGCGCGCGGCATCCCACGCGCGCGATCGCACGTGAGCGTCACTCCATGCGAGCGTTGCCCCGCTCGCGTTTCTTCCATGCGAATGTCACCCGACGCGAGCGTCACCCGACGTTGAGCATCGTCCGAGCTGAACGTCACAGGTGAATCTCACCGAGGCATTCTCGTACGGCGCCGTGGGCTTTACCCAGCGTCGGTGACTGGCAGATTGGGCCGCCGCACGTCGCAGTACGCGCCGGGCACGCATTGCAGCTCGTGCTCGGACCTCATGCGCGCGGCGAGGCGGCTGAACGAAGGCTACGAGTCCGACGACGCGCTGACGCAGTCGGCACGGCGCTCGCGGAGCGCGGCAGGACGGGTGCCAGAACGACTGCGTATCGGTGAGCCGCGCGCGATCTCGCCGTGCTAGCCGTCAGTTGAGCTGACTCATCCGCGCCTTCTCCTTCTCCCGCTCCGCGCGCCTCGCGCGGAACCGCGCCGCCGTGTACAGCGCTGCCGGCAGCACGAGCATTGCCGTCAGTTGCGTGGAGAGCTCGCCGACGCCCGCCGCGAGGCCGAAGCTGCGGACGGCGCCGTTCACGCTGAGGAGCAACGCGGCGTAGCCGGAGAGGGTGGTGAGGGAGCAGGCGACGACGGCGCCGCCGGTTTCGAGGAAGGCGCGCTCGATGCCGGCGTCGCCTTCGATCTGGCGCCGCTTCATCACGTTGATGGAGTAGTCGGCGCCGACGCCGATGGCGATGGGCAGCGCGACGAAGTTGAGGAAGTTGAGCTTCGTGCCCGTGAGATAGAGCACACTCACTTGCCACCCCACGCCGAGCGCGAGCGTGCCGAGCGCCATCCACCCCTCGACGCGCCCGCGGAACGCGAACAGGATGACGAGCGTCGTGCCGAGAAACGCCGCGAGCACCACGCGCGGCGCCGCGTCGCTGATGGCGAGCAGCATGTCGGAGAACACCACCGCGTCGCCCGTGCCCCGCACGATGCTCCCGTCGGGCAGCTTCACTTCGCGGAAGCTGTTCGCCCACTGCATCAGGTACTCGGCGTCGTAAAGGCTCCTGCCGGGCGTGGGCGCGACGTAAACGATGTTGCCCACTCTGCCGTCGTTCTCCTGGAACGGTCGCTTCAAGATATCCGGCAAGTCGGCAATGCCGATCGGCGCCAGCGTCGCGGGCACGTACGGCTCGATCTCCGCCCACTCCGCATCCGAGATGAACCCCCGCTTGCGCGCGCGCTCCAGCCGATCGCGAATCTCGGTCAGCAGCTCGATTTTGCGCTGCTGCTCCGTCGGCAACACCGAAAACACACTCACGATCTTGCCGAACGGCTTCTGCCCCTCGGGCGCCACGTCGCGCCGACGCTCGAGCTCCTTCACCAGCGGCTCGACCTGGTCGAGCGTATCCACCACGATCGCGCGCCCGCTCTGATTCAACCGCCCCACGAGGGGATTCACGCGCCCCGCGAGCTTGCCCGCAGACGTGGGGCTCATCTCGTCGTTGCGCACCTTGCGCAGGTCGTACTCCATCGGATCGCCGGTGAAGTACAGCGTCGTGCACACCGCCGCGCCGATGGCCGAGAGCAGCCCCAGCGCGGCGATCGCGACCGGATAGCGCTTCACGAGCACCATGAACGGCCGCGCGTAATTGCCACTCAGCCGATCGCGCCAATCCTTCTCCCGCTTGAACGGCCGCACCCGCTCGGCCAGCACCAGCAGCGCGGGCAGCACCGTGTACGTCGCAATCCAGCAGAGGAACATCCCCGCGCCGCCGATCACGCCGAAGTGCCGGAACCCGCGGAAATCCGTGAGCATCAGCGCGCCGTACGACACCATCGCCACGCCCACCACCGCCAGCGTCGCCCCGTGCGTGTCCAGCGACGCCGTGCGCAGCGCATCCGGCAACTCGCGCCCTTCGTCGCGCCGCGCCTCGAGATAGCGCGCCATGTAAATGACCATGGCGTTCATCCCGTTGCCGGCGATGATGCTCACCAGGAACCCCGTGGCCGTATTGAGGTGCCCAATCGAAAGCTCCGCGAACCCGAACGACCACAGGCACCCGACCCCAATCGAAATCCCGAGCGCCACCAACACGCGCAGGCGCAAAAAGAACAGGTAAACGATCAGGAGCACGAACGCGATCCCCGCGGCGCCGATGCTCACGAGGTCGCCACTCACCGCGCGGTACTGCTCCGCGCTCGTGATCAAACTGCCCGTGAAGTTGAAGCGGAAGGTCGGGTCCACCTCCTGGTACCGCCCCTCCTCGATCAGCTCGCCGATGCGCTGCGTGAGCTCGAACGCCCGCTGGTCCATCGACGCCAGGCGCGTGCGCACCAAAATCGCCGCAAGCTTGCCGTTCTCCCCGATGTAATACCCGTTCGTCGCCGCGTGCGGCGCGCGCGCTTCCTCGATCTTCTTCTTGAAGCGCTCGCGCATCGCCTCGACCGTCAGCTCCTCGGGCACCTCGTTCTCGAGGTTCGTGCCCAGCTCCTTGCTGACCTCGAAGTCCCAGCGCTCGAGCACCGCCTCGTGCAACACCTCGAGATCGCCGAGGTCCGCATACAGGTGCTTGTGCTTCTCGAAGAAATCGAGCGCCTCCCGCGGCCCCGTGTCCACGTCCGTGATCCACTCGGGCGGCAGCTTGCGCAGCTTCGGCCCGAGCTCGTCCACCCAGCGCTCGAGCAGCTTCGTGTCGTTCGCCTCCGCCACGACGATCAGCGTCGAAGCCGTCGGCAACCGATCGGCGAGCTTGCGGAGCTCCACCACACTCGGCTTGTCGTCGGGCAAAAGCTCCCCGAACCCCGTCCGGAGCTCCAGCCGGCTCGCCAGAAAGCCCGCCGGGACGAGCGTCAGCAGCGTCACGAGCAGGATCCGCACGGGGTGGCGGAGCTGCAAGTTCGTAAGCCAAAGCAGAATCGGCTCAAGCGGGCTTCTCATCGCGCTCCCGCGTCGTACCTCAACGTCGGGCCCAGCTCTAGCTCGCTCGTCGTCGCCCGGGCCCGGAACCCGCCCTTCGAGGCGCTGCGCCTTGTGCATGACCCGCTCGCCGCAGCCAAAAACGGCTCACACTCTGCCCATTGCACCGCGCGCGCCACCCTGAACGCAGCACGCAAGCCCCAGCCCAACGCGGCAAGCCCAGCCCCGCCGCGCGCCTCGACGCGGGTTCAAGCGCTCGGTGCACCGCCGCCACGCCGAGGCGGCGTGGCGCGGCGCCGGCGGGGGTTGCGGTGCGGGGGGGGTGGGGTCCCCGGGGGGGGGCTAGGGGCGTGTCTTTTATACACATCAAAGCCGCCCAAGAAAGAGGAAAGTAG
>QGUH01000626.1 GCA_003242355.1 Pseudomonadota bacterium | reverse complement strand
GCCTTGTTGGAAATCTTCCCCCCCGCGACCCCCCCCCCCCCTTTCTTCGCCTCCCGGACGGGGGGGAGGAGCCTCGGCCGGGCATCCAGCCCGATCCCCTCGAGACCCCGTACAGCCGGACGTCGGTGCGCCTCTTGTTCAAGCGGCGCGTCTCCTGGCTGCTCGGGTTGATGCTGCTCGCGCTGGTCTCGGCCACGGTCGTCTCGCTCTTTCGCGACACGCTCACCGCGGCCGTCGCGCTCGCCTTCTTCATTCCGGTCGTCACCGGAACGGGAGGCAACACGGGGACCCAGTCGGCAACCCTCATCATCCGCGCCCTCGGCACGGAGGACGTCTCGCCCGCCGATTGGCTGCGCGTGTTCGTGAAAGAGCTGTTCGTGGGGGCAGTGCTCGGGGCGGCGCTCGCGGCGACGATCGCCCTCATCGGGCTCGCGTGGCCGCCAGGCCGCGGCGTGGCGCACATCGTGGGCGCGACCATGGTCGCGCTCGTCTTGTGGGCCAACTTGGTCGGGGCCTTGCTCCCGATCTTCTTGCGGCGAGTGGGCGTCGATCCGGCGATCGCGGGAGCGCCCCTCGTGAGCACGGTAGTGGACGCGACGGGCCTCATCATCTACTTAGGAGTGGCCAAGCTCTGGCTCGGCCACTGAGCGCCGCCGGACGGGCGCTGGAGAACGACGAGTCGCCGAGGGGCCCATGTCGAAGCCGATCGAAGAGTATGCGCTCATAGGAGACTGTCAGACCGCCGCCCTCGTGGCGCGCGACGGATCCGTGGACTGGCTCTGCCTTCCACGCTTCGACTCCCCGGCATGCTTCGCGGCCCTGCTCGGGAACGAGGAGAACGGCTTCTACAAGATCGCCCCTGCCGGAGAGAGCCGGCGCATCGCGCGGCGCTACCGGGGCAACACCTTGGTGCTCGAAACCGAGTACACGACCGAGGGCGGCGTCGTGGCCGTGATCGACTTCATGCCGTTGCGGGACGGCCGCATCGACCTCGTGCGCATCGTCGAGGGCCGGAGCGGCACCGTCCCCATGGAGCTCGAAATCCGCCTGCGCTTCGACTACGGCCGCGTCGTGCCCTGGGTGCGGCGTACCGAGGACGGGATCGTCGCGATCGCGGGGCCGGACACGGTGCGGCTACGCACGGCCGTGCCGCTCGAAGGCCACGACTTTACGACGGTGTCCCGCTTCGAGGTGCGCGCTGGCGAGCGCATCGCCGTCGATCTCGTGCGCTATCCTTCGCACGAGCCCGCGCCCCCGCCCATCGACGCGGAACGCGCGCTCACCGAAACGGAAGCGTGGTGGAGCGAGTGGGCGGCGCGTTCGAAGTACCGGGGGCCGCAAGAGGAAGCCGTCCTGCGCTCGCTCATCACGCTCAAGGCGCTCACGTACGAGCCCACGGGCGCCATCGTGGCGGCACCGACCACCTCTCTGCCCGAGAGACTCGGGGGCTCCCGCAACTGGGACTATCGCTACTGTTGGATTCGCGACGCCACGTTCACGCTGTACGCGCTCATCGGCGCGGGATACCTGGACGAGGCACGGGCGTGGCGCGAGTGGCTCTTGCGGGCCGCGGCTGGCAAGCCCTCTCAGCTCCACATCATGTACGGAGTCAGCGGCGAGTCGCGGATCCCCGAGTACGAGCTCGAGTGGCTCGGGGGGTACGAGGGATCCAGGCCGGTGAGGGTGGGCAACCTCGCGTATCGCCAGCGTCAGCTCGACGTGTACGGGGAGATCCTCGACACCATGCATCAGGCGTGGCGTTCCGGGCTCGCTCCTGCACCAGACGCGTGGCGCCTCGAGCACGCGCTCGTCGAATTCTTGGAGGAAATCTGGGCGCAGCCCGACGAGGGGATCTGGGAGGTGCGCGGCCCGCGCCGGCATTTCACGCACTCCAAGGTCATGGCCTGGCTCGCGCTCGATCGCGCCGTGAAGGGCATCGAGCACTTCAACCTCGGCGGCCCGCTCGAGCGCTGGCGCGCGCTGCGCGACACCATTCACGAGGACGTGTGCCGGAAGGGTTACAACGCCGAGCGCGGCACGTTCGTCCAGTACTACGGCTCCGATCGACTCGATGCGAGCCTGCTCACGATGCCGCTCGTCGGCTTTCTTCCGGTCCACGATCCGCGGATTCGGGGGACCATCGAGGCCATCGAGCGCGAGCTCTGCGAGGACGGATTCGTGGCGCGCTACGTGACGAGCTCCGAAATCGACGGACTGCCTCCCGGTGAGGGCCACTTTTTGCTCTGCACGTTCTGGCTCGCCGACACGTTCGTCTTGCTCGGCCGTCGCGCCGACGCGGAGCGCCTCTTCGAGAAGGTCCTTTCGATTCGCAACGACGTCGGGCTGCTCTCCGAGAGCTACGATCTCGAGCGCCGGCGCCTCGTCGGCAACTTCCCGCAGGCGTTCTCCCACATCGGGCTCATCAACACGGCCTTCAACCTGGCCGTTCCGCACGGTCCCTCCCAGGAACGCAGCACGGCGTGACCCGCACGAGCCCGTCGCCCTCGTTCGCGTCCTCGCTCGGGTCTTCGAGCGGCGACCGTCGGGAACGCGCCGCAACGCGCGAACGCCGCACGGGCCTGTCGCCCTCGTTCGCGTCATCGCTAGGGTCCTCGAGCGACGACCGCCGGGAACGCGCCGCAACGCGCGAACGCCGCCGTGCGAGCGCCCGCGTGGGAAGGGCCGTGCCGGAGGGCGGCGCGTGCCCCCCCTTGGGAACGGGGCCCAGAACGGTCGAACGGACCGGCGTTTTCGGAAGCGCGATAGACTGCGCGGCATGACTCGGCAAACGGAGCCGCAAGGCGACCCTTGGGGCGAGCGGCTCCCGCGACGGCTCGGCGTGCTTTCGGCGATGGCCATCGTCGTCGGCTCGACCATCGGCAGCGGCATCTTTCGGACCCCGGCGGTGGTGGCGACGGGAGTGGGCAGCGTCGTTGCTTTCCTGCTCGCCTGGGTTTTGGGCGGCGTGGTCGCGCTGTGCGGCGCGCTCTCCTACGCCGAGCTCTCGGCGATGATGCCGCGCAGCGGTGGAAGCTACGTGTATCTGCGGCGCGCGTATGGCCCGCTCGTGGCTTTCCTTTTCGGGTGGGCGCAGCTCTGGGTTTTGCGTCCCTGCGCCTTCGGCGCGATCGCCATCACCTCGTCGGCCTACTTGTGGCGCACCGTGGGGATCGACGGAACCGCGCCCGTCCTCGGTGGGCCCTTGTCTCTCGAACGCGTCACGGCCATCGCCTTGCTCGTCGTCGTGGGCGCGGTGAACGTCCGCGGCATCCGTTTCGGCGCGCTCGTGCAGAACGTGAGCACCGTGCTCAAGATGGGGGCCCTCCTCGTCCTCGTTCTGCTCGGTCTCGCTTTTCTCGCCGGCGGCGAAGACCCGAGCGCGGCCGCGCCCCCACGGGCGCCTGCCGCATCCGGAGGAATCGCGGCGTTCGGGCTCGCCATGGTGTCCGTACTCTGGGCGTACGACGGTTGGTCCGACGTCGGCTACGTCTCGGGCGAGATTCGAGAGCCGCAGCGCACGCTGCCACGGGCGTTCGTGCTCGGCACGTTCGTGGTGATGACGCTCTACCTGCTCGCCAACGCGGCCTACCTCTCCGTGGTCC
>QGUH01000625.1 GCA_003242355.1 Pseudomonadota bacterium | reverse complement strand
ACCTCCGGAACAGGCCCTTGGATCCGGGGAAGTGGGTGTTGGGCTGCTGCTTGACGCCCTCGAACTCCTCGTCGGTACGCCGTTCGACGAGGTAATCGCGAGCATTGGCCATCATGCTCTTGATCTCTTCCTGCGTCAGCCCGCTGGACGCCGTCACCTGGATCGACTGCGCCTGGCCCGTGTCGAGGTCCTTCGCATGCACGCTGACGATCCCGTTGGTGTCGATTTCGAAGGTGACCTCGATCTCGACGTGACCCTTCGGTGCGCGCCGGAGGCCGGTGAGGATGAACTCGCCGAGCAACTCGTTGTCTTGCGCGCGACGGCTCTCGCCCTGCATCACCAGGATCTTGACCGCCGTCTGATCGTCGCGGCTCGTCGTGAAGATCTTGGCGCGCGACGTCGGCACCGTCGTATTTTGGGGGATCAGCTCTTCGAAGTTGCTGCCGAAGGTCATGATCCCGAGCGCATGCGGCGTGACGTCGAGCAGGATCATGTCCTGCTGTTCCTGGACCAGCGCCGCACCTTGGATCGCCGCGCCCACGGCCACGACCTCGTCCGGGTGCACGCTCTTGTTCGGCTCGCGCCCGAAGAACTCCGCGACCATGCGCTGAACGAGCGGCATGCGCGTCATGCCGCCCACCAGCACCACGTCTTCGATCTCGTTCACGGAGAGCCGCGCGTCCTCGAGCGCTTGTCGACAGATCTCGATGGTGCGCTCCACGAGATCGTCCGTCAGCTTCTCCAGCGTGTCGCGCGTCAGCGTGCGCTGCAGGTGCAGGGCCTCGTTCCGACCCGTGGAGATGATGAAGGGGAGGTTGATCTCCGTTTCCTTCACCGTCGAAAGCTCGCATTTGGCCTTCTCGGCGGCGTCCCGCAGGCGCTGCAACGCCATGCGGTCCTGACGGAGATCGATGCCGTGCTCGCGCTGGAAACCACTCACCAGCCAGTCGATGATCCGCGCATCGAAGTCCTCGCCGCCGAGGAACGTGTCGCCCGTCGTGCCGATGACCTTGAACACGCCCGCGGCGCCGATCTCGAGCACGCTCACGTCGAACGTGCCGCCGCCGAGGTCGTAGACCGCGACGGTGCGGTCGATGTCCTTGCCGTAGCCGTACGCCAGCGCTGCCGCGGTCGGCTCGTTGATGATGCGGATCACGTCGAGCCCGGCGATCGTTCCGGCGTCTTTGGTCGCCTGCCGTTGGTTGTCGTTGAAGTAGGCGGGCACGGTGATCACCGCCTTCTTCACGGGCTCGCCGAGGTAGTCCTCGGCGATGATCTTCATCTCTTGCAGGACGATCGAGCTGATTTCGGGCACCGAGTACGTCTTGTCCCGCAACTTGATGCGGACGTCGCCGTGCGGCCCTTCGAGGATCGTGTAGCTCGACGTGAGCACCGCGTTTTTCACCTGCGGCGAGCTCCATTTGCGCCCGATCAGGCGCTTGGCGGCATACACGGTGTTTTCGGCGTTCGTGATCGCCTGGCGCTTCGCGATGTGCCCGACCAGGCGCTTGCCGGCTTCGGTCACCGCAACGACGCTGGGCGTCGTCTTGTAGCCGCCACGGTTGGAGATCACCGTGGCTCGTTCGCCCTCGAACACGGCCACGCAGGAGTTGGTGGTTCCGAGGTCGATGCCGATGACGCGCTCCATGAAAGTCCTTCTATGGTCCGAATCGGATCCAGAACGTCACTCTACTACGGTTGGGATCGTCGGGGCCGGAAGTGGGTGGCAGCATGAGACTTCTTCCTCGGCTCGGCCCGGCCTACCGGCCACTGGTGTTCGTACCAAGCGTGGTGAGGTCGGCGTGGGTGTGTGTCGTTACGTGTCGCCGCGTTGAAGGCGGCGAATCAGCCCGCGGATCGATTCGTCTTCGGGCGAAAGCGCCCGCGCGCGTTCGAGCTCACCGAGCGCGCTCTCGTGCAGGTTGGCGAGCAGGTAGGCACGAGCGAGCGTAACGCGGAACGACGCCGTGTTGGGACTGCCTTGTACCGCCAATCGGGCGTGCTCCACGGCGCGCCGCGGCTCGGCGTTCGCCGCGATCAGGCAGTGAGCCACGCGATCGTGGAGCTCGGGGCTCGGTGCGCCCGCGAGGGCGCGGGAGTAGGAGCGGACCGCATCGAGGAACCGACCTTCCCGCTCCTCGTAACGAGCCTGCTCGACGTAGCGCGCCGCGAGCTCCTTGGCCGCGCTCGTTTCGATCTCGTTCAAACGACGCTTGAGCGCCTCGTCGTGTGGGGCGAGCTGCGCGGCGATGCGCAGCGCGTTCACCGCCTCGACGAGATCGTGTTGGGATAGCGCTTCGTCGGCACGCCGCACGTACTCGCGCGCCTTTTCGAGGCGCGCCTCGAGCAGGCGTCGCTCGTGGCGTTGCTTGAGCTCGGCCAGCGCGCGGTCGGCCGCTTCGGGCGACTTGGGTTGCGAAGGCGGGGGCACCGCGGGCGACGGACTCTTGCGGCTGCCGGGTGGCGGCAACGAGGCGCCGAGCTTGCGAGCGAGCGCTCGGCGCCGGAGCTCGGCGCTCTCGTTCGAGGCCGTGCGCGCGGGATCGCTCGCCGGACGAGCGGGGGCCGGCGAGCTCGATCGCGCTGCGGGCCGATCGGGAATGGGCGAAATCGGAGGCACCATGGAGGCGCGCCGCTCACCGATGCGCGCCTCCGCGAAGATCCCGTCTTCCACGGCCCGAAGCTCGCGCGCGCGGGCCTTCTCGTCGTTCAGCTTGCGATCGAGCGCGCTCGTGCGTCGTTGCGCTTGCAGGTACGCGTCGTACTCGGCACGTGCTTCCGGTCGCGTCAGCACGTCGTACGCCTCCGTGATCCGCCGGAAGACCCGCTCGAGCTTCGGCTTGAAGCTGCCGAGGTTCTTGCCGAAGTAGCGGTCCGGGTGGAACACGTTGACGAGCTCGTAGTACTTGCCCTTGATGGCGCGCTTGTCGGCATTCGCGTCGACCTCGAGCAGCTCGTAATGGCTCAGGGAATCGAGTCGGTAGAAGACGTCCAGGATCCGACGCTTGCGCTCGACGTCGAGATCCGCGGGCTCGTCCAGCTCCTTGGGGTCGTACAGCGCATTGGCCGGGTGAATCGACGCCTCCACGCGCGTTTCCCGGACGGGGCGCAGCGTGACGCGTCCGGCGGGCAGCGACGAGCGCGGCGCGCGCGGACGCTCGCTCGGATCCTGGAAGCGGACGACGCCGAGCGCGGAGAGCCGGTCGAGGATCGAAACCACGTCCCCGAGCGCGAGCCCGGCCGCCGCGGCGATCTCGGCTTCCGTGCTGGTCCCGTCGACGTACGTGAGCAGGGAGACCTCGGAGTGCCCGATCGGCAGCGCGCGGAGGTCGAGGCCCTCGACGACACGGGGGAGGCGGTGAGAAGGCGGCAATCTCGAAATCTCTTGCCCCGGAGCACGGCGGCCCCGCGGTCTCGAGTCTACCGGGAGTCCACCTGGACGCGCGAGGCTCGTCTCCCGTAGACGGCACGTTCGCGAGCCAGGTTGCGGGGCGAGCGAGGGCGGCCAACAGGCCGAAGCGCTCCGTTGGGCGACGCGCGCGTGCCGAATGTGCGACTGTCAGCGACATGGCGACTGGTTCGCGGGTATGTCCAAACTGCGGT
>QGUH01000624.1 GCA_003242355.1 Pseudomonadota bacterium | reverse complement strand
CTTTGCGTCGGAGGTTGTAATGTTTTATAAGGGCCAGCCACCAGCTGCTCGAAACGCGCGCCCCCTTTGCGCGCAGGAGCTCGGGCGCGCTTCCGGGCTCGACACGGAAGCGCTGGAGCGGGGCCTCGCGGAGCTCGTCGCGCGCGGCTTCGTCACCTGCGATTCGTTCGCCGGGCTGCGCGCGCTCGTGTTCTCCGCGGCGCGGCGGAAGGCGGGCCGCGTGCCGAGCGCGGGTCGGTACAGCCTGCTCGCCTACGAGGGCAGCGAGCCGCTTTCGGTCGAAGCCGTGGCGCGCCAGCTGCTCGCGCGTACCGGCATCGTCTTCCGCAAGACGCTCGCGCGCGAACGGCAGCCGTACCCGTTCCGGGAGCTGCTCCGTGCGCTGCGCACGCTCGAGGCGCGTGGCGAGGTGCGCGGCGGGCGCTTCGTGGCGGGGTTCGACGGGGAGCAGTACGCGTTGCCCGAGTGCATTGCGGCGCTGCGCGCGGTGCGGCGTCGGGGTCCCGGCGTGCCCGTGCACGTTTCTGCCGCCGACCCGCTGAATTTCCGCGGCATCCTCACTCCCGACGAGCGCGTTTCACCGCTCGCCCGAACCACGGTGCTCGTGGCCTAGATTCGCAACGGGGCAATCGCGGAGGAGACGAGCCGCTCATCGGCCGCGTGAATCGACTTGGATTCGGCAATCGCGGAGGAGACGAGCCGCTCATCGGCCGCGTGAATCGGCCTGAATTCGGAATCGCGGCAAAGCGCGGAGGAGACGAGCTGCTCATCGGCCGCGTGAATCGGCCTGGACTCGGGAGCGCACCGAGAGCACCGCGTGCCGTCACTTGCACGAAACGACCGGCACGGGTCCGTGCTCGTTGCACGTACACTCGGCTCCGAGCACGCGACGCAGGCAGTCGCAGCTCGTGCGGCGCGCGCACTCGGGAACCCAGCTGCACGCCGGGCCGGCGTCCTCGTCGCAGTACCAGCCGACGGGACACAGCCCATTGCCGCAGGGGCTGCAGGAGCCGTCGTCACACACGGGCGCCGGTGCGGCCTCCGCCGTCTCTTCGTCGTCGGAAGCGGCCGCGCGCTCGCTGCCTTCGGCGTCGCCGCCGTCATCGAACGCCGACGCGTCGCCCTCCGTGTCGTCGGGGCTCGCGGGTTCGGGGGTTCCGCCCGCCCCACAACCACCCCCGAGCGCGCTCGAAAGAAGAACCAACAGAGGCGCAGCGACGAGCGCGGAAAGCCGGCTCCGAAGTCTCCGTCGTGAAAGACGGGGGGCGGATCTCACGCAAGCGAGCTATACGCGAAAGGTGCCCGAGGGAACAAGCTGGGCGATGCCGCTCCTTCCGAGGCATAGTAGAGAGATTTCGCGAAGGAGCCTGAACACTGGCGATCGAAGCGGCTCTCCGAAAGGTGGCGCGCGTCAGCGTGCTCCGTCCCGATCTCGAAGCGTACGCGCGGGACCTGTGGCCACGCGGGCTCGTCGAGCTCGCCGCAGGCCACGCGCGCGGGCCGCTGCCCGATGCCATCGTTTGGCCGGAATCGATCGACGAAGTTTCCGCTCTCGTTCGTCTCGCGCGGCGCGAAGGGATCGCGCTCGTTCCCTTCGGCGCTGGTAGCGGCGTTTGCGGCGGTGTCCGCGGTGGAGCGCGTCGCGTCGTCGTCGACACGAAGCGGATGAGCGCTTGGGCCATCCGCCCCGGGCCGGAGCTCGACGTGGGCGCGGGCGCGCTCGGCATCCAGCTCGAGGAAGCGCTCCTCGAGCGCGGGTACACCATCGGTCATTACCCCTCGAGCATTCTTTGCTCGACCACGGGCGGCTGGGTCGCCGCGCGCGGTGCGGGTCAGTGCTCGGGCCGCTACGGAAAGGTCGAGGACATGGTGACCTTCGTCGAGGCCGTCCTCGGCACGGGGGAGCCGGTGTGCTTTCGTCGACGGACGAGCGGTCTCGATCTCGCTCCGCTGTTGGTTGGCAGCGAGGGCACGCTCGGGGTCATCACGCGCGTCGGGTTGAGGCTTCATCCGGCGCCCACGACGCGGGCGTATGCCGCGTTCGCGTTCGACGATTTCGAACGCGGCATCGAGGCGGTGCGCCTCGTGTTCCAGGAGGGGCTGCGACCCGCCGTCACGCGTCTGTACGATCCGCTCGACACGCTGCTCTTCGTGCATGGCGAGGATGCGCCACGGCGTATCGCCAAGGAACCGGGTCCGGTGGGGCTTCGCGCGAGCGCGCTGCGCGCGGTGCTCGGCGCTCCTGCCGCCGTGGCGCGCGCGCTCGCGCTCGCGGAGCGAACGCTCTTGTCGCGCTCTGCGTTGATCGTCGTGCACGAGGGCGACGCGCGATCGGTCGAGCGCGAGGCGCACGCGGTCGCCGCGATCTGCCGGAGCGCGGGAGGACGCGCGCTCGGAGAAGGCCCGGCGCGCGCCTGGTTTCGGCGTCGGTACTCGGTGAGCTACCGCCAATCACCGCTCTTCCGCGGCGGCGCGTTCAGCGACACGATGGAAGTGGCGGCACCGTGGGCGCGCGTTCCCGAAGTGTATCGGGCGGTGCGCCGCTCGCTCGGTGAGCACGTGCTCGTCATGGCGCACTTGAGCCACGCCTATCCCGATGGCTCGAGCCTGTACTTCACGTTCGCCGGCGTCGAGCACGGTGGCAGGGACGCATTCGCCGTGTACGACGATGCGTGGCGCGCCGCGCTCGCCGCCGCGATGAGCGCGGGCGCGACGCTCAGCCACCATCACGGTGTCGGGCGGAGCAAGGCGCCCCGTTTGCCGGCCGAGCTCGGCGCGGGCGTCGCGGTGATTCGCGCGCTCAAGGCCGCGTGGGATCCGAGCGGCGTGCTCAACCCCGGCGCGCTGATTCCGCCACCGAGCGATGCCGAGCGGCTCGAGCCGCCGCCGCCACCGCGAGAGCCGTTCTTCGACGCCGTGAGCGGTCTCGTCGAGCTCCCGGGGGACATGACCCTCGGGGAAGCACGCGCCTGGGTGGAGGCGCGCGGGCACGTATTGCCCCTTTCGGATGCGGCCAAGACCGATCTGGCCATCGACACGTGGATCGCGCGCGGCATGCCAGGGTTGCCCGACCGCTACGCGGATCCGGTGTACACGCCGCTTCCCGGCTTTCACGCGCGGCTTCACGATGGGCGTCGCATCGTGGTGCGGCCGTCGCCGCGACGCGCCGTGGGGCCCGATCTTTCGGCGCTCTTCGTCGGAACGGAAGGCGCCTTGGGCCGCATCGAACGCGCCGTGCTCGTCGTTTCCCGCAAGGACGCGCGAGGCGCCGAGCCGCTCCCTTGGAGTGGGGAGCGAAACCCGCCGGTCGGCGCCGACGAGCGCGCCGCCTTCGCGGAAGTGCTGCGGAACCTTTCGCCGTCCGCAGTACCGGGCTCTTCCCCTTCGGACGCGACGAGCGGTTAGAGCGACAAACGGTGAGGAACGCGCCGAAGTATGCGAAACAGCGTCGGACAGAGTGCTGCGTGGGGAGGGGCCCCGCCGAACTCACTGAATTCGCTTCGGCGGGAAGGGGCGGCGCGCGCCGCCCCGCAACGCGGCTAGAACGCCGATCGGTCGACCGATCGGCGTTTCGACGAGCGACTGGAAACGCACGGAAGGCCGGGGGGAAAA
>QGUH01000623.1 GCA_003242355.1 Pseudomonadota bacterium | reverse complement strand
GCCCGTGTGCGTGCCGCGCGAGACGGCGCTCGACGGGGCGCGCCCAGGGGCTCTCGCGGCGGATGAGGCGCAGCTCGCCGAGGAGCGCCCGCGCGAGCCGCGTCTCGCCGGCACGCACCGCGGACTCGATCAACATCTGCTCGACCAGGTCGCGCTGGGCGTTGCTTCCGCCGAACCGATTGGCCACGAGCCGCAGCGGCAAGAGCGTCTCGACGACTGCTCGATGCCGACCTTCCGCGAAGTCGACCACCGAGCGCGCGAAGGGCAGCCCGACCTGACGGATCATGTCGGGGTTGCTCCCGTCCTCGGCAGCGGACCGCTCGAGCGCGCTCACGATCTCGCGCGCCTCGGCGAGGCGCCCGTCGACCACGAGGGCCATCACCGCATGCGCGTCGTTGAACGTGTAATACCCGTGCTGCACCGGATCGCTCCACGCGTCGGCGACGCTCGTCGACCGCTCACCGACGTCCACACCGCGCAGAAACAGTCGGAACAGGAGCGCCGCGGCGTCCACGAGCTCGAGCGCCACCTTCGACGGGCGGGGGTAGATGTTTCGATCGAAGAGCGAGAGCGCCTTGGGCACGTCGCCCGCCTCGAGGTGGTAGAGCGCGAGGTGCCAGTAGTTGTGGTACGCGAACGCGTTGTTCGGCGCCCAGTCGGCCTCGCGCGTCGTGAGCCACTCGATGCCCTCCGGAATGCGCCCGGTCATCTCGAAGACGTGCGCCCCGGCGTGCACCGCCCACGGGTCGTTGCGGTTCAAGGCGAGCGCCGACTGCGCGGCGTCGAGCGCGCGCTCGAACAGGTTCGTCTCTTCGAGCCCGAACGCGAGCATGCCGAGCACGTAGCCGTACCCCGGCACGCCCTCGCCCCAGTACGGCAGCACGTGCGCGATGCGATCGCGCAGCATGCGGCTCCGCCCCACGTAGAAGTCGCAGAGGTGGGCGACGAGCACCGCGAGCAGGTCGCGCGGGTAATCGATCACGATGCGCCCGTAGAGCTCGCCCGCGCGGTGGAAGTCGCCGTCGAGCCACGCCTTGGCCGCGGCGAAGTGCCGCCGCTCGCGGTCGTTCGCCTTCGCGGCGAGGCGCTCGCCTTCGCGCAGGCTCTCTTGGATGAGCGGCGCCGCGGAGGCTTCTGCGGCGATGACCCCGATGCCGACGCGCAGGCAGTGCCCCGAGACGAAGTCCGGATCTTGCGCGAGCGCCGCCTCGATGGTGGCGACCGGGTCGAGGAAGTAGCCTGCGAGGAGGTCGAGAGCCTTCTCGTACTGCTCGACCGATGCCCGTGTGCTCGCCGTGAGCTCGATACCCCTGGAATCGACGTACGCCATTGGTTCCTGGTCCTTTCCGTGGTGGGTTCGAGAAGGAGCATCGCGGCGCGCCGTGATCGCGCCCGGCAGCCGAGCGTGAAAAACGCGTGAAATCGGACGAAACCCGCCGGCCCTTTTCACGCTTCCCCGTTCTCGCTACTCCATCGACGCGCGCCATGGCACGAGAAGGCACGGACTCGGACACGGTCGCTCGGATCCGTCTGCTCGGCCGCCTCGCGATCGAGCGCGGGGGCGAGCCCGTCCAGTTGCCCACGCGCAAGGCGGAGGCGTTGCTCGCGGTCCTCGCGTTGCGGCCGGGGGTGGCCTTCACGCGCGAGTGGCTCGTGGCGCTGCTCTGGCCGGACGTCGGCGAGGCGCAGGGGCGCACGAGCCTGCGCCAGGCCGTGGCCCACCTCCGGCGCGCGCTCGGGACGGACCTGTTCGCGAGCTCGGGCGACAGCCTCCATCTCGAGCCGGGCAGAGCCTGGGTGGACGCGGCGGAGCTCGAACGGGTGCTCGCGCGCCCGCCGATCGACCGCGAGCCCGCGCTGGAGCTGTTCCGCGGCCCGCTGCTCGACGGGTTTCCCGCGATCGAGGATCCGTTCACGACCTTCGTCGCGGACGAGCGCCTGCGCATCGGTCAGCGCGTCGTCGATCGCGTGGAGGAGTGCCTGGCGGCGCTCTCCGCCGAAGGAAAGCTCGATCGGGCGCTCGCCGCCGGCACGTGGCTCGTGGGCATCGAGCCGACGCGCGAATCCGCGCACCGCGCCGTCATGCAGCTGTACCTCGAGCAGGGGGAAGCCGCGCTCGCGCTCCGCCAGTACGAGCGTTGCCGCGAGCTGCTCGATCGACACCTGGGTCTGCGCCCCTCACCCGAAACCGAACGGCTGCGCCAGTCGATCACGGCGCGGAGCTCTTCGCCGCCCCGGGCGCGCCCCGAGGTGGCGCCGGAGAGCGTCTCCGGAAGTGGAGCCCGAACGCTGCTCGTGGTGGAGCCGTTCGAGCCTCATGCCGAAGATCCCAGCGCGACCCTGCTCGCGCGCGGGCTCGTCGAGGACCTGATCACGGAGCTTTCGCGCTTTCGCCAGCTCGCGGTCGTCTCGGCGGCAGCCGAACGGGCCCACGCCGCCGAGGCCCGACCGCGCACCGGGCTCGCCCTCTCCGGCAGTCTGCGCGTTGCCGGAGGGCGCGCGCGGCTGACGGCGTCGCTGGTCGACCGCCGCACGGGGCTCACGCTCTGGGCGGAGCGTTGGGAGACGCGCCACGACGATTTCTTCGGCGTGCTCGATCGACTCACGCGCAACGTGGTGGCCGCGCTCGCGTTGCGTATCGACGAAGCGCGGCTCTCGTCTGCCCGCAGTCGTCCCCGCGAACGGCTCGAGGTGTACGAGTGCTGGCTGCGCGGCCTCGAGTGCCTGCGACGCGGCACGCTCGAGTCGGACGAAGAGGCGCGGGGCTACTTCGAGCAGGCCCTCGCGCTCGACCCCACGTTCGCGCGGGCGTACACGGGGATCTCGCTGTCGCACTTCAACGACTGGAGCTGCCAGGCCTGGGAACGGTTCCACGAGCGCGAACGGCTCGCCTTCGAGTACGCGCGGCGCGCGGTGGAGCTCGACGCGGGCGACCACGTCACCCAGTGCATCCTGGCCAAGATCTACATTTATCGCCGCGAGTTCGCGCTCGGCGAACGGCACCTCGAGCAAGCCGTGGCGCTCAACGCCAACGACGCCGACATTCTGATGCACGCCGCCGTCGGTTTCGCGCACCTCGGCCACGCCGATCGCGCGGGCGCGCTCACCGACGCCGCGCTCGAGCTCAATTCGTGTCCTCCGGATTGGTACTATCCGTTCGCGGCGCTCGCGCGCTTCTTCGCGCGCCGTCTCGACGAAGCCGAGCGCCTGCTCTTGCGCGCGCCGGACGGCCTCGTCGATGCGCGCGCCTACCTCGCCGCCATTTGCGCGCTCCGCGGAGATCGGGCGGCGGCTCGCGAGCACCTCGCGCGCTTTTTCGATCACTTCCGCACGAAGATCGTTCGCGAGCAGCCGTTCGCCCCCGTCGAAGCGACGCGCTGGGTGCTCCAGGTGAACCCCCTCGCCGTCGAATCGGATCGCGCGTTCTTCCTCGAAGGGCTGACTCGGGCTGGCCTCGAGCCGCCGTGACCGGCTCCGGAGCGACAAAGGGAGGAACGCGCCGACGAACGCGAAACCAACGACGAACGGAGTGCCCGCGGGAGGGGCCGCGCCGAAACGAATTCGGCGGGGAGTGCGGCGCGAGCCGCCCCTGCGAATCGGCATAGGGGCCCGAGGT
>QGUH01000622.1 GCA_003242355.1 Pseudomonadota bacterium | reverse complement strand
TAGTCGGGTTCGGGGGGCCGGGAATTTGTAAAAGGGCCCTCGTTCCGGGCCGCCAGGACGTCGTCCCGGGCACTCCACTCACGTACGGCCAGAGCATCACCGACGGCTGCCTCGGCTGGGACGACACGCGCCGCGTCCTCGAGCTCCTCGCCGACTCCGTCCAACACCGCCGCGCCCGGCGCTGAGCGCCGGCAGGCTTTGCGAGCGTTGGCCCGCCGCGTGCTTGCAGGAGGAGCGGGCCGATCTCGGAGACGCCGTGCAGAACGGCGCGCGCCGGCCTTCGTCCTTTCGTCGTCACGGAGGAGGCGCGAGAAGCTCGACGACGAGCCGAAGCAACGACGGGAGTCCCCAATGAGCCATCCCCCACCCCGCTGCCCCGTGTGCGGCTCGGACCGAGTCGTCCCCGTCGGTTACGACGAGCCAACCCAAGAGGCCGACGCGTGCGAAGGCGAGCCCGACCGCACACTCGGCGACGGCTCTCCCCGCTGGCTTTGCCGCAACTGTGGCGAGCAGTTCGGTGAACCGCGCGACGAAGCCCTCGCGTGAGCATCCCGCTCCATCGCGCGCTCACTCCACCGCGATCGAGGCGTGCCTTCCGGCACTCCGTTTTTCCAGTGGGCGGGACAGGGTTCGAACCTGCGACATCCGGCTTGTAAGGCCAGCGCTCTACCGCTGAGCTACCCGCCCGGGCGGCCTGATCTCGGCTTTGTCGTGCGTGCCGGCGCCCGGGTTGGGCACGCGAGTGCCCGGACCAGCCGGCGAGCGGAACGTAGACGGATCGCACGCTCTGGGCAAGGGGCCGGGAACGACTCGGCGTTGCCCCTTGGGAGACGAACCCCTTTCCACCCCTACTTCATGCTGGCCGCGTGTTTTTGCCCCTTCCTCATGTCTCAGCTCGGCGTTTTCACGCGGCTCGCGCTACGCGTGCCGCGACGACTCTGAGTTCCTTTCGCTCCCCAGGGGCGGACTCGAACGCTCCGCCGCGTCAACTCCGAGTTACCAACATGTATGGCAACCTATGGCAACGGACAACTCGGAGTTGGTCTCTGCATAGGGTCACATATGGCAGGTCGCAACTCCGAGTTGACCTGAGGATATGGCAACGTATGGCAACCGCCAACTCGGAGTTGGCCCTCCTATATGGCAACGTATGGCAACCGCCAACTCGGAGTTGGCTTCCGCATAGGGTCACGTATGGCAGGTCACAACTCGGAGTTGGCCTCGACGTAGGTCACCTATGGCAGGAGCCATCTCCGAGTTGGGTCCGGAGAGAGCCCCAGACCGAACCGACAACTCGGAGTTGAATCGGCGAACCAGTGCATCTCCCTCACCTCCCCCGCGAGCCGTCGCCAGAGGCACTCGGGTGCCCTCTACGGGCGGTCGCACCGGGTCGAAAGGCACTCGAGTGGCTTTCAAACGTTCTGCGATGCTCGTCGCGGGCACTCGAGTGCGGGCATCGATGTGAGCTGCAGCGCTGCGTTCGAGAGATACCGGCTGGCCTTCCGGTGACGCTCCGCGATCGGCCGGGCGGTATGGCGTCGGCGGATTTTCACCATGGTCATTTTTCTCTTGTTGAGAAGCGGAGCGCTTGTGGTATGAACCGCCCGCCCTCGCTTTCGGGGCGGTAGTTAAGTTGGTTATAACGCCGGCCTGTCACGCCGGAGGCCGCGGGTTCGAGTCCCGTCCGCCCCGCCGAAAGCTCCTCGGTTTCGCATAGATCCAACGCTCTGCGTTCGCGTGCGAAGCCACGAATCGTACAGCTCCGGGGAGAGGAGGTTCGTCTGGAACGTCAGCGAACAGGCGTACCTCGCGCGCAGGGAGCAAGTGCCCTTCCCTGTGTTCGGCGCGCTGAGCGTCTCGAGCGGCGGCGCGGACCCGCTCGCCGCCCGGAGCCCGATCGCCGCTGCTCCTTTCGAACGGCGGTCCGTGCTCGACCGCTCGCTGGTTCGTTCCTGAGCGGCAAGCCTGATCTCTGCTTCGCCGCCGACCTCTCGCGCCTTGCCGTTTCGGCTTCGTCCGCTCGCGGTGTCCTTGCGTGGCAAGGCTCGTTGAGCGGTGTCGAGCAACGTTCCGCCCTCGTGCCCGTCGCGCCTCAGGCGACCACACGGGGCGCGCGTGGGGCGCGCGGGCGTGAGGGCTTGGGCGTGATCGGGGTCCCTTCGAGGGTGAGCAGGCCGACCTTGGTGGAGACGCCGCCGTTTGCCGTGAAGCCGCCGAGGCGACCGGACGCGGCAAGGACGCGGTGACACGGAACGATGAGGGCGAACGGATTCTTGGCGAGCGCTTGCCCGACGGCGCGTGCGCCACCGGGCACTCCGAGTCGCGTCGCGAGCTCGCCGTAGCTCAGCGTCTCCCCCGGGGGGATCGAGCGCGCTGCGGTGTAGACACGCCGATGGAACGGAGGAACGCCGTCCATGTCGAGGTCGATGTCGCCGAGCGTGGTGCGCTCGCCGCGCAGCAATCGGGTGATCGCGTCGATGGCCCGTCGCACGGCGCGCGGCGGCTCTCCTTCGACGGCGCCCGGGCATCGTTCCCGGAGCCGCGCTCGCGTTCTCGCGACCGATCCCTCGGGGAGCTGAACACCAACGATGCCCGCCTTGCTCCACGCGATGCCAACGGGGCCGATGGGCGACTCGAAAACCGTGAACCCGCGAGCCGTCACGCCTCAGGTGTAGCATCGACGCCAGGCTCGTTCGCCGGGGCGGCTCACGTCGCGCTTGCCACCGGAACCGAATTCGGCACGCCTCGGTCCACGCGAGCACTCGGCTCGACGGTCCTGCGCCGGAGCGTGTGGGAGACGAGCGGCCATCTCCGTCATCAGGGAGAGCACATGTTCCTGACGGGCGAAGGCTCGGACGCCAGCGCCATCGAGCCGGTGAGCTGTCCGGGACACATGGCGCTCTTCAAACATCGGAGCGTGTCGTATCGAGAGCTCCCCTTGCGCTACGCCGAGCTCGGCGTGGTTCACCGCGACGAGCCGAGCGGAACACTGCACGGCCTGTTCCGACTCCGCCAGTTCACACAGCACTTCGGGCCACCGTGGTCGGAGGAGGCCGACACCCTTCCGCTTTCCACCGCCTGCGCGCCCGTCGTGCTCACGAAGCCTCGCGGTCTCGACCGCGCCCCGCCGTGGTCGCGACGGCTTCGCGCTCTCGACCTCATTCCCTCATGCTCGCGACAGCCTCGCAATCTCGACCGCGCCCCACCGTGGTCGCGACAGCCTCGCGGTCTCGACCGCGTTGCCTCATGCTCGCGAAGCCTCGCGGTCTCGACCGCGCCTCACCGAGCTTTGCCCGTGAACCCGGCTCGCCCCTGCCGCAACCGACCGATTACCTTCCACTCATTGGAGAACCGCATGCGGTCCGCCCCCCTCACCCCTGTTCGTCTTCTCCCCTTCGCCCTGGCTGCCACGCTGCTCACCGCCTGCGGCGAGGAGCCCTCGACCCCGAGTGGGACCGGCGGCGCGGGGCCTCTGGGCGGCGCGACCGCTTCCGGCGGCATGTCCGCGGCGGGCCAAGGGCCGTCCGGCGGCACCTCCTCGGGCGGCGTGACCGGTTCCGGCGGGCGCGCGGGGGAGGGCGGCAACGGGGGGGCTGCCGGGGTGGGGGGGGGGGCGGGG
>QGUH01000621.1 GCA_003242355.1 Pseudomonadota bacterium | reverse complement strand
ACCATGCCCGGGGCCGAGCCTGGTTGCGGGGCGGCCGCGGAGAGCCGGGGTTCGTCGGGGCGACGATCGCGGCGCGAGGCTCACGGTCCGTTGAGGCGGGCGCGGATCGCGCGCTCTTCCTCGCCGAGCCCGCGCACTGCTTCGAGCGCACGGTCGGCGATGGCCTGATACACGCGCGGTGTCGGGCGTTCGTCGAGTAGCTCGCCGAAATCGATCGGGCGACCGAACACGATCACGATCCGCTGGCCCGTGCCGTCGAAGTTGCTCGCGATCTGCCGGCGCAGGTCGTTGATCAGCCCGTTCACGAAGACGGGGATGACGGGCACGCGCGCCGCGTGGATCACGCGGCCGACACCGCTCTGGGCGGGGAGCAGCGTGTAGGGATCGTCGCCGCGATTGCGGCGCCCTTCGGGATGGATGCCGGCGAAGGTGCCGCCCCGACGCAAGAGCCACGTGAGCTCCTCGAGGCTCGCGACGTTGAGCGCGGCGCGCCGACGATCGCGGAAAATCGGCGGATACATCGCGAAGAAGCTCATCACGCCGTTCACGAACGAGCCGAGGAGGTTCGTGTAGAAAAAGCTCGCGCGCACCGGGAACACGATCCGGTGCGGAAGACCGCGTCGGACGAGCTCCGCCACGACCACGTACAGGTCGAAGAAGCTCCGGTGGTTCGAGACGAGAATGAAGCTCTGCTCGGGATCGAACGCCGGCAGCCGCTCGGCGCCGTGAACCTCGCGCAGGTGCTTCGTACAGTGGTGAATCCAGCTCGCGCCCACGTGGCGCTGCAGCCAACGAATCGTCCGATCGAGGGCCCCCGGAACGAACGTGCGGCGGACCAGGCGGATTTGCGTGCGTTCGATCAGAGTCAGCCGGCCGGCCCCCACTGCGAGGAGGTCGGGGCGATCACCCGGGGCACGTTGCAGCGCGGGAGGCGGACGCTCGAGCGTGGTCACGGCGCTTCGAACAGAACGTCGAGGTAGCCTGGCGGCGGCACGGTCCCATCGAGCGCCTTCGTGATGCGCCGGAAGAGCTCGGGGCGATCGGCGCTCTCGTCGACCGTCAGCGTGAGCGTGAGGTGCGGCTCGAGATCCCGGTCGGGGTTGAAGGTGCGCTCGAGGCGATGGCCGACGATGGCGGTGCCGAGCTCGGCGAGCACGCGGTCGAGCGCTTCGACGAAGGCGGGGGGCGGCGGATCTCCGGGCTCGGCGACCAGCGTGCGCTCGATCTCGCTTCCCGGAATGTGCTGCACGTAGCCGACGAGCGGCACGGCGCGGCCGGCGAGCAAGTTTCCGAGCTCGGTCCGCGAAAGGCAAAGCTCGCTCTCCGCTCCCGGGTCGATCACGAGGCCGGCGATGCGCTCGTCGGACATCAGATCCCGGGCGAGCTCGAGCGCCAAGCGCGCGGGCAGACCGCAGACCTTGAGCGGTTGGCCCTCGGTGTCCCACTCGAGCGCCGCGACGATGGGCTCGAGGGGCTCCGGGTGGGTGAACAGCGCCGCGAACAACTGCCCCTCGCCGTCGGGCAAGACGTGCGGTGCGATCTTGAGCTCCGCCGGGAGCTCGACGCGCTCCCCCTCCGGCGTGTTCGGCAGATCCCGCGCGAGCGGGACGAGCAGCTCCTCGCCCTCGAGCGCGTCGAGCAAGGCGGCGACGTCGCGCCGGAGCCCGCTTCGAGCGCGCAGGACGGCCTGCGTCAATCGAGACCGCGCCTCCGATGGGGTTTCCGCGTTCGGGTTCGTGTCGTCCGCCGCCACGCTAGAGCCCGAAGTAACACGAAGCGCCCCTCGACGCACGGCTGCCGCTCTCATACGCTGGGCCTCCCATGGTCTCGCGGCGCACCTTCTATCCGGAGATCGAGCCGTACCGAACGGGGTACCTGGACGTCTCACCCGAGCACTCGATCTACTTCGAAGAGTCCGGCAATCCGAATGGAAAGCCCGTCGTTTTCCTGCACGGCGGTCCGGGCGGCGGCACGAGCCCGAGGCAGCGGCGCTTCTTCGACCCCACGCGTTACCGGATCGTCCTGTTCGATCAGCGCGGCTGCGGCAAGAGCCGTCCCCACGCCTCGCTCGTCGACAACACGACCTGGCACCTCGTCTCGGACATCGAAGCGCTCCGCCGAGAGCTCGGGATCGAGCGCTGGCAAGTGTTCGGCGGCTCGTGGGGCAGCACGCTCGCGCTCGCCTACGCCGAGAAGCACCCCGAGCGCGTGACCGAGCTCGTCCTGCGCGGCATCTTCCTGCTTCGGCGCTGGGAGCTCGAGTGGTTCTATCAGCGCGGAACGAGCCTGCTCTTTCCGGACGCGTTCGAAGCGTACCGCGCGCTGATCCCCGAGGCGGAGCGATCGGACATGATCGCCGCCTACTACCGGCGGCTCACGAGCCCCGATGCGCGGGTGCGCCAGGAAGCGGCGCGCGTCTGGAGCGTGTGGGAGGCGAGCACGAGCCACCTCTTGCCGGACGAAGAGTACATTCGAAGCTGCGCGGGCGACGACTTCAGCCTCGCGTTCGCGCGCATCGAGTGCCACTACTTCGTCAACGGCGGCTTCCTCGAGCGGGAGAACCAGCTCATCGAGGACGTGGGCAAGATTCGGCACGTCCCGGCCGTCATCGTGCAAGGCAGGTACGACGTCGTCTGCCCGATGCAGAGCGCGTGGGAGCTTTCGCGGGCCTGGCCGGAGGCGCGCTTCGTCATCGTTCCGGATGCCGGTCATTCCGCGTACGAGCCCGGCATCGTTCACGAGCTCGTGACGGCGACCGACGCGTTCGCGTCCCGCTAATTTGAGCGGCCATGCGCATCGGACGAAACCTGCGAATCCTGAAGAAACTCGCTTTCGGACGGACGCGCCGCACCTACGTCGGGCGCACGCGCGCGCACATCGAGATGCGTGCGATCGACGCGGCCGATCTCCCCGCCTTCGAGCACGCGGTGCGCGCGGGCTTTGCGGAGCTGCCCCGCGTGCGCTGGGTCGACGTGTGCCACGAGCTTCTGCGCGTCGTGGTCGCCTTCGACGACGACGCCTACACCATCGAGGAGCTCGTGGCCATCGTGGAGGTCGCCGAGCGTTCGGCGGGGGTGTTCGGCGTACCGTTCGGCAACGGCCGTTGGGAGCACCCGGGCGACGAAGACACCGTCCAGCGCGTCGCGCTCGGCCTCTTGTCGAACGCGGCGGGCGCCGTCATCGGCACGGGCCTGCGCTTTTCGATCCTGCCGGCCTCGCGCGTGGCGGGCACCCTCGGCTCGCTCTTCGCGATCGTGCAGAGCTCGCCGAGGCTCCGCCGACCCGTTGACGAACGGCTCGGTCCGAACCGTGCGGACATGGCGCTCGACATCGGCGCGGCGCTCGCACACGGGCTCGCGCAGCGGCCGGGCAGCGCCGTCGTCGAGCTGGTGCACAACGCGGCTCAGCTCGCCGCGGTGCGCGCCCGACGGCGCGTGTTCGAGCTGCGCGAGCCGGAGCTGTTTCGGGGGCCGCGACCCGCGGCGCCCCCGTTGCCGACGGAACCGCGTCCGCGCCCGTTGCCGCGGCGGCCGATCGAGGAGTACGCGGACCGCGTGTGGATCGTGTCGGCCGGCGGCTTCGCCGTGAGCCTCATGCCGACGCGCAGCGTGCCGCGTGC
>QGUH01000620.1 GCA_003242355.1 Pseudomonadota bacterium | reverse complement strand
AGCCGTACGTGCGCAAGAGCGACGCCCAGGTATCCGAATCCGCGCCGGCTCCTTGGAGCAGAAGCGGACGCATGTACTTGCCCGTGAGCAGCGACGTGATCGCGTACGAGGTGTGCGGCGTCGCCGTGTAGGCGTACTCGAATACCACCCCTTCCCGTGCGAGCGTGTCGATGTTCGGGGTCGTGGGGCGGGTGTAGCCGTACGCGCCCACGTGGTCGGCCCGCAGCGCGTCGATGGTGACGAGCAGAATGTCGCGCCCCCGGAGATCGAGCAGCTGCTGGTCCGAGCTCTCGCTCGGCGCGCCGTTGCACGCTGCGAGCGACTCGGCGCATATGCCGCTCTCGCTCGCGAGAGGCGCCGGAGGCGAAAATCGGGCGGCGATCTCGACGACGCGCCCGAGCAGCGGCGCCTTCTCCATCAAAAGAAAGCGGTAGTTGTCGAAACCTGCGAGGCGCGCGGCTGCCCATGGCACCGCGACCACCGCCACGGCGAGCACGATCGGAACGATGCGGCCGACCCCGATCCCGACACCGCGAAACCACGTTTCGGCGAGCCCGGGGGCGAGCACGAGGCAAAGCACCGAAAGGCCCCAGTGCAGCGCCGGATAGAGTCGCGGCAAAACGAGCACGTTGGCGAGCTCGAGCGCGACGAGCCCGGCCGCCAACGCTCCGCCGAAGAGTCCGGGTCGGGCGCGAAACGTGCGTGCGAGCCGCGGAGCGCATGCAACGACGAGGCCGAGGCCGACGACGGCGACGCCCCCGGCAAATCCGAGACGCAAGGGCAGAGAGGCGAGATGCCGCCCTCCCCCAACCCCCCAGGCCACGATGCCACCGAAGGCTCCGGCGATAGCAGCGAGCGCCCAGCGCGCCGGGCGCCTTTCGGCGTGCGCGAGGAGGCAGAACAGCCCCGCCCCGGCCGCCCCCGTCACGCCGGCAACGCCGAGCGCGCTGGGCAGAAGCCACAGCGTGCCGCGCTCGAGCTCCCAAACGCTCGCGATTTCGCGCCGCGCGACGACGGCCACGACGAGCAGCTCGAAGAACAGCACGCCGAGGGTCGCGAGCACACCGCGGCTCGCGCGCTCGGAAACGGGGCCGAGCACGCCGAAATTCCGCTCGAGCGAGTGCCTCTCAGCGGAACTCGATGGCGCCAATTTCGAAGCGGCGGGTCCCACCCGGGAGCTTGACCTCGACCTCGTCGCCGACGCTCTTCCCGATGAGGGCTCGGGCGAGGGGCGCCGAGATCGAAATCGTGCCGCTATCGATGTCGGCCTCGTCGGCCCCGACGATGCGGAAGGTCTGCTCCTCGTTGGTATCGAGGTTGGTGAGCGTCACCGTGGCGCCGAAGCGCACGCGATCGCCGCTCAGCTTGCTCGGATCGATGATCTCCGCTCGCGCGAGCTTGTCCTCGATGTCCTTGATCCGGGCCTCCACCAGGCCCTGCCGCTCCTTCGCGGCGTGGTACTCCGCGTTCTCGCTGAGATCGCCGTGCTCGCGGGCAATGCCGATCTCGCGGGAGATCTTGGGGCGCTCTTCCTTGAGCCGCATCAGCTCCTCACGAAGCTTCTGGGCGCCGGCTGGCGTCATGGGTACCTTCTCGGTCATGGCTGGCCTCGGCGCCATCTTATGTGCCGTTGCGGCTCCGCGCCAATCCGACCCCGGTCTGCTTCGGAACGGCCGCCTCCCGCGCGTGGTCTCGTCCCCCGGACTTGCAACCCGGCTGCTTCCCCGCTAGCCAAGGCGCGTGCCCCCGTTTCGTTGGCCCAAAAGCGTGCCCGCAGTTGCCCTCGTTGCGTGGGTCGGCTCGCTCGCGATCGCGGCGGTCGGCTCGGGGTGCGCTTCGGCCGAGTCCGTCGAGGCGCGGTCGCCGCGCAGCTACGCCGAGAGCGCCCAGCGCGAGTACGAGCGTGCCGTCAAGGCGCTGACCGACAGGAACTGGGAGCTCGTGGACCCGTTGTTCAACGAGGTCCGGCGCAAATACCCGTACAGCCGCTACGCCCGCTTGGCCGAGCTGCGGATGGCCGACGCCGACTACGAGCAGGAGAGTTTCGCCGAGGCGATCGCGGGCTACAAGGCGTTCGTGCGCGAGTATCCGAACGACGCCGAGGTGCCGTACGCGCGCTTTCGAATCGCCAAGGCCCAGTATCAGTCGGTGAGCCAATCGCTGCTCTTGCCGCCGCTCGAGGAGCGCGATCTCGGAACCGTCAACGACGCGCTCGAGACCATCACCGACTATCTCGAGGACTTCCCGCAGTCGGAGCACGCCGAAGAGCTGCGCTACATGCTCGAGGTCGTCGTCGGGCTCCTCGCCCGCCACGAGCTCTACGTGGCCCGCTACTACCTGCGCGAAGACCGCTTCGAGGCAGCCGAAGCGCGCGTTCGCCACGCGCTCGAAGTGTTGCCGGAGTCCGGTCTGGAGCCAGAGGCGTTGGTGTTGCTCGGCGAGATCCACCTTCGCCAGAAGCGGCGGGACGAGGCCCGCGAGGCGTTCGCGCGGGTGCTGGCCGAGCACCCGGACAGTCCCTTCACGGTTCCCGCCAGAAACCACCTCGCTCGCCTCGGCGAGTCGGTGGGCACGCTGCGCATCCCGTCGCAGAAGGCCAAGCCCGAGGCAGTCACTCGCTGAACGTCGTCCTTCCCTCGCCGAAGCGACTTCGGTGGGGTCCTTCGTCCACCCGGGCACTCTCGCCGTCGTTTGCACATTTCGGCCCGTTCTTAACCGCTTGTCGCTCTGGTGTAAGCTCGTTCGACGAGCATGACGCAGGCGCGTGATCCCGGCCCGCTGACCCTGGCCGCCCCCACCGTTCTCGTCGTCGATGACGAGCGCAACATTCGCCGCACCCTCGAGATGGTGCTCACCGGCGAGGGCTACCGCGTGCTCGAAGCCGATCGCGCCGAAACGGCGCTCGACCTCATCGGCAATCCCGCGCAGCCGGTGGACGTCGCCATCATCGATCTGAAGCTGCCGGGGATGAGTGGTCTCGAGGCGCTCCAGCGCCTGAAGAGCGACGAGGCCACGCGGGACCTGCCCGTGATCGTGGTGAGTGGGCATGCGACGGTGCACGACGCGGTGACCGCGATCAAGCTCGGCGCATCCGACTTCTTCGAGAAGCCGCTGAACCGCGAGCGCATCCTGGTGAGCGTGCGCAACTCGGTGCGCACGGCGCACCTGAGCCGCGCCGTCGAACAACTCCGAGGAGAGCTCGAAGCCCGCTACGAGATGATCGGAACGAGCGCGCCCATGCAGCGCCTGTTCCAGGACATCGACAAGGTGGCGCCCACCAAGGCGAGCGTGCTCATCACCGGCGAGAGCGGCACGGGCAAAGAGCTCGTGAGCCGCGCCATTCATCGCTTGAGCCCGCGCAAAGACGCGCCCTTCGTGAAGGTCAACTGCGCCGCCATCCCGCGCGAGCTCATCGAGAGCGAGCTGTTCGGCCACGAGCGGGGCTCGTTCACCGGCGCTCAGGGCAGAAAGCGTGGCTTCTTCGAGCAAGCCCACGGCGGCACGCTGTTTCTGGACGAGATCGGGGACATGGACTTGGCGGCTCAGGCCAAGGTGCTGAGGGCCCGGCAAAACGGCGAAATCGTGCCGGTGGCCTCGGACCAGTGAATCACGTCCAACGG
>QGUH01000619.1 GCA_003242355.1 Pseudomonadota bacterium | reverse complement strand
GGATCACACGACGCCCGACTCCATCGCGCACGCCGCGGTCAACATCGCGCGCGCCTTGGAGACGAGGCGTGCCGTCTGCCCCGTTTCGGTGAGCGCGACGATCAACTTGGCGCCCACCTCGCGCGCGATGTTGACCGCGGCGTGCGCGATGGAGTCGGGCGTCGTGTGATCCGGCTCCGTCGGCACGGGCTGGAAGAAGCGGCTGCCCTCCGCCTGCCGAATGATGCGATCCATCATGCGCACGGCGGCGTGGGGGTACTTACCCGTCGCCGTCTCCGCCGACAGCATCACCGCGTCGGCGCCGCCGAAGACCGCGTGCGCGACGTCGCTCGCTTCCGCGCGCGTCGGGCGCGGCGACTCCACCATCGACTGCAGCATCTCGGTCGCCACGATCACCGGCTTCCGATGGATCCGGCAGGTGCCGATGATCTGCTTCTGGATCACGGGCACGGTCTCGGGTGGGAGCTCCACGCCGAGATCCCCACGAGCGACCATCGCCGCGTCGGCCGCGCGCACGATCGAGTCGAGGCGCTCGACCGCGGCCGGGGTCTCGATCTTGGCGATGATGGGCGTGGGGCGCCCCTTGCGCTCGCAGATCTCGCGCAACTCGTGGATCTCTTCCGCGCGCCGCACGAAGCTGAGCGCGATGTAGTCGACGCCCTTCTCGAGCCCGAACTCGAGATCCGCCTTGTCCTTCTCCGTGAGCGCGGAGAGGCGCAAGCTGCCCGAAGGAAGATTGACGCCCATGCGCGCACGCATCGGGCCGCCGTGCTCGACGCGACAGCGCACCCGCTCGTTCTTCACCTCGAGCACGCGCAGCTCGACCTGCCCGTCCGAGAGCAAGATGCGATCGTCGGGGCGCACGTCGCTCGCGAGCGTCTCGTATTCGACGGCGACGGTGTGGTCGTCGCCCTTCGATCCTGCGACGAGATCGATCGTGCTTCCGGTCTCGAGCGCCGCGGGCCCCGTGGTGCCGGTGCGAATCTTCGGACCACACAGGTCTTGCAAGATGGCGACGGGCTTCCCGAGCGCCTCGCTCTCACTGCGCACCAGATCGAGCCGCGCGCCATGCTCCGCGTGAGTGCCGTGAGAGAAGTTGAGGCGCGCAACGTCCATTCCGGCCTCGATGAGCCCGCGAATTCCTTCGCGGGTCGCGACGGAGGGACCGAGGGTACAGACGATTTTTGCGCGGCGAGAAATCATGGGCGGTTCCGTAGCAGAGTGTCCGGGCGCTGCGAACCAGCCGCGCGATCACGGAGCGCTGCCGTCGAGAGAATGCCATAGTCGGCACGGGTCGTCACAGCGCCGTGACCGGCCGCCCGCCCACGCTGCCGCTCCCTGCTTTGCTGCGCCCTTTGGCGCTGGTATGAGCCCGGGACCATGCCGGGTTTTCGACGCGATGCACAAGGCGCAGCCTACCTTGGCCGTACGACCGTCCGCGAGCTTTTGGAGCGCTCGGGGCTCCCCACACCGGTTTACCTCTACGACCTCGCGGCGATCCGCGCGACGGCGACGGAGATGACCGGTGCGCTCGGCTCGCACCCGCATCTGCTCGCGTACGCGGTGAAGGCCAACTCGGCAGGCTCCATCGTGCGGCTGCTCGCCGGGCTCGGGCTCGGGGCAGACGTGGTCTCGGGCGGCGAGCTGGAGCTCGCGCGCCGCGCGGGGGTCCCCGCCCGCAAGATCGTGATGAGCGGCGTCGCCAAGACGAACGACGAGATCGATCGCGCGATCGCCGCGGACATCCTGGCGATTCAGGTGGAGAGCGCCGAGGAGATCGAGCGCATCGCCGCGCGCGCGCGGGCCACCGGAACGCGTGCGCGCATCGCCATTCGCGTCAATCCCGGCATCGAGATCGATTCGCACGCGCACATCGCCACCGGGCACGACGAGGCCAAGTTCGGCGTGCTCCGCGCCGAGGTGCCGGCGGCGTTCGAGCGCATCGACGGCGAGCCGGAGCACCTCGCCCTGGTCGGGCTCTCGGTGCACGTCGGATCGATGATGGCGACGCCCGAGCCGTATCGCAACGCGGCGCTCACCATCACCGAGCTCGCCCGCGCCCGGCGGCAAAAGTCCGGATCGCTCGAGTACATCGACTTCGGCGGCGGCATCGGGATCGACTACGGCAACGCGCCCTGCGAGCCGCCTGCCGCCTTCGCCGCGGCCGCGCGCACGGTGCTCCGCGACGCGGGGCTCTCGGATCTCATGCTGGTGATGGAGCCCGGGCGTTGCCTCGTCGCGCCTTCCGGAGTGCTCGTCGCGAAGGTCGTGGGAACCAAGGTGACGGCGCGCAACCGCTTCCTCCTGCTCGACGCGGGCATGAACGATCTCGTTCGCCCGGCGCTCTACGGCGCACGCCACCGGGTGGAGCCGCTCGACTGGGCGCCCGGGGCGACCGAGTATCGCGTCGTCGGTCCCGTGTGCGAGAGCGCGGACGATTTCGGCACGCACGCGATCGGGGATCGCGTTCCCGAGTACGTCGTGATTCGGGATGCGGGCGCCTACGGCTTCTCGATGGCGAGCGAGTACAACGGACGCCCGCTGCCTGGTGAGGTGTTCGTCGACGACGGTGCGATCGTCTCGGTCAGCCCGAGCCCCGGGCGCGAGGACTGGATCGCGCGGCGCCTGCGCGCCTGACGAGGCGACCCATCCGGCCCGGCGCGGGCTACTCGCTGCCGCGCTTGTAGAGCGGCGTGCGCGTGCCGTTCGGCGTGCGCGTGCTGTTCGGCGTGCGCGTGCTGTTCGGAGTCCGCGTGCTGTTCGGCGAGCGTGTGCTGCGCAGCGCGGGCAACGTGCCACTCGAGTCCGTGCGCCGCGTACCGCTCGCCCGCCCCGGCGTCACCGTGCGCGTACGATAGACGGCGCCGTCGACCAGGATCTCGACGCCGAGCGACCGACAACGACGCGCGAGACGATCCAGGTCGACGCCGGGCGCGATCAGCAGGCCGCCGGGAGGTGACGGATCGATGAACAGGTCCGCCGTTTGCCGACGCGTGGACAGAAGCTCGCGCACCTCGGGATCGTCCACCCAGATGAAGCCGAAGGTCGCCACGAACTCACCCCGACCGATGACGGCGCTCGCCTGCGTGAGGAGGCGCGAGATGGGATCGGGGAGCGGCGCGAGCTGCTCGAGCCGCGCGCGGATCACGTCGGCTTCGAACCCGGCGCTCAAGGCGTGGGAAACGGTTTGTGGAGTGATGTGCAAATCGAGCGCGCCGGAGACGCCGCCAATCTCGACGAACGGCGCGATGGCCACGACCGAGCCGACCTTCGCCCCGCGCCCGATGCGGATCGCCTGATTGTCGAGGAAGCGGCTCGGCTCGCTGCCGCGGCGCGACTCGGGAGCATCCGCGAGGTACGCGCGACCGCGCGGCGTGATGCGCAACGTCGGGCCCATCGCTCCGGGCTCGTCGCCCTCGGCGTCCCCGAGATCCACCATCCCCAGGGAGTGCAGGCTCTCGAGCGCGATGCGCCGCGCCAGCTCCACCGGATCGACGGCCTCGAACCCGCCGCGCTGCGCCCACCGCCCGAGCAGCCACGCCGCCCCGAGCGGCCCCCCCCCGGGAAAGGCGGCCTGGTGCCCCGCCGGGTCTCGGCCTTCTGGAGCGGCGCCTGGGCGGGGGAGGGGTTTCCCG
>QGUH01000618.1 GCA_003242355.1 Pseudomonadota bacterium | reverse complement strand
CACGAGGGACGGACCGAAGTCGCCGGCGCTGCCGCCCGATCCGAGGGTGAGCGACGTGGCGACGATCTTGAGCAGCGCGAGCAACGCGAGCAGCTCGACCCCGCGCCAGCCTCCGGGAAGCCAGCTCGCTCCCGTGATGGCGAGCTGCGCGGCTCCGTAACCGCCGCCGAGCAGACCGATGCCACGCCCTTCCCCACCGAGGTGTGGCGCGAGGAACGTCAGGATCGGGACCACGAGCGCGCCGAGCAACAGCCCGCCCATCGCCGGTTTGAGCCACTCCGGCACCGGCAAGCGACCGAAGAAGCGACGGGACCCGTGGTGTACCGCGAGAAAGCCCATCGCGGAGAGCGACACGATGAGCGCCATCAAGCCGTAGAGCGGCAGGTGATCGGGGAAGAACGGATAGCGCGGCGCGTGTGCGAAGAGCGTGGCCTCCCCGAAGAAGGAGATGAACACCGAATACGACGTGACGCTCGCGAGAACGCTCGGCACGAGCGCGTCGGATTCGAAATCGTCGCGGTGCAGGATCTCGACGGCGAGCAATGCCGCGCCGAGCGGCGTGCGGAACACGGCGGCGACACCGGCGGCCAGCCCCGCGACGAGCAGAATCCGGCGCTCGCGTTCGTCGACGCGGAGCGCGCGCCCCACGAGCGAGCCGAGCGCGCCGCCGATTTGCATCGTGGGCCCCTCTCGCCCGCCCGAGCCACCGAACCCGAGGGTGAAGATCGACGCGACCGCTTTGATCCACGGAACCCGCGACCGCACGACGCCGCGGTTCTGATGAAAGTCGCGGATGATGGCGTCCGCGCCGCCGCCGCGCGTTTCGGGCGCGAACCGCGTCGAGAGGATGCCGCCGACGAGCGCGCCGATCGCGGGCAGGACGAGCAGCAACCAGGGGCGCACCGGGCCGCGCTCGACGACGATGTGCACGCGCTCGCCTCCGGCCCGCAGCGCGACGTACCCGGCCAACGACTCGAGCACGAGGCGCTCGGTGAGCTCCAGCGCGTAGTAGAAGAGCGAGCCGACCAGGCCCGCCGCAGCCCCCACGAGCGCGCTGTGGAGCAGCGTTCTGCCCAAAAGCTCGAGCTCGAGCGGCGCCGACGTGCGCCGCAGGATGCGCCGGAGCTCCCGAAGCCCCGGTAAGAAAGCAGGGGTCGATTCGCGCTCGTCGCCAGCAGCCATGGGGCGCCGAGGCCGGACTATGGCCGGGTAGCGGCGGGCGTCAATCGGAAGCCCGCCGGGGCGCGTCCGCGCGCGCCGCAGTGCTCGCCGAGTCGCCGACGGACACACCCGCCGAGGCCGCCCCGGAGCGACCGTCCTCCGTCCGAGCATGGTTTGACATCAAACCAATTCGCGCTACGCTGGAGCTTTGGCTTGCCCGCCCGAGCACGCCTCCGGCAACGCCCTCGCGAATCGGCGGCCGGTGGGAAGGACTCCTCTGCCCGGATGAAGCCCGCGAACGAAAGCATTCCTCCCTACGAGCGGCTCGATCGCCGCGATCTCCACCGCATCCCCGAGCTCGCCCAGCTCACGGCCGACGAACGCTTCGCGATCGAGGTCGTCTCCGCCGTCTTCCCGTTCCGCGTGAACCGGTACGTCGTCGATCGGCTCATCGACTGGAGCCGCGCGCCGGACGATCCGATTTATCGACTCACCTTTCCGCACGCCGACATGCTCGCGCCCGAGGACTTCGCACGCGTGGCGGATCTCGTCCGCGCCGGGGCTCCGCCCGAGCGGCTCGAGCCCGTGGTGCGCGAGGTGCAGCGCCGCTCCAACCCCCACCCTGCAGGGCAGCTGGCGCTGAACGTCCCGACGCTCGAGGGACGCCGCCTCACGGGCATCCAGCACAAGTACCGCGAGACGGTGCTGTTCTTCCCGGCCCAGGGGCAGACGTGCCACGCGTATTGCACCTATTGCTTCCGCTGGCCCCAATTCGTGGGCGGCGCCGATCTGCGATTCGCGTCGCGCGAGGCGGAGACGCTGATTCGTTATCTCGAAGCGCACCCCGAGGTGACGAGCGTGCTCATCACCGGCGGCGATCCCCTGGTGATGAAGACGGAGGTGCTCGAGCGGTACATCGCGCCGTTGCTCGAGGCCGACCTGCCGCACCTGGCGAGCATCCGCATCGGCACCAAAGCGCTCGCGTACTGGCCCTATCGGTTCCTCGGGCCCGACGGCGACGCGCTGCTTTCGCTGTTCGAGCGCGTGGTCCGCGCCGGCAAGTCGCTCGCGCTCATGGCGCACTTCTCCCACCCGCGCGAGCTCGAGGTCGAGCCCGCGCAGCGGGCGCTCGCCCGCGTGCGCCGTTCCGGAGCCGTCGTGCGCTGCCAGGCGCCGCTCGTCCGTTACGTAAACGACGACCCGCTGGTGTGGGCGGAGCTCTGGCGGCTCGAGGTGCAGCTCGGGGCCATCCCCTATTACATGTTCGTGGAGCGGGACACCGGCCCGCGGCACTACTTCGAGGTGCCCCTCGCGCGGGCGTTCGAGATCTATCGGGCGGCGTTCCAGCGCGTCTCGGGGCTCGCCCGCACCGTCCGCGGGCCCTCGATGAGCAGCACCCCGGGAAAGGTCTGCGTCGAAGGGGTGACCGAAATCGGCGGCGAGCGCGTGTTCGTGCTCAAGTTCCTCCAGGCGCGGGACCCGGACTGGGTGGCCCGGCCCTTCTTCGCCCGGTACGACGAGCGTGCCGCCTGGCTCGACCAGCTCCGCCCGGCATTCGGCGAGCGCGAGTTCTTCTTCGAGCGTGGGCTCGCGGCGCTGGTGCGGGGTGAAGCCCTCGGTGCGGAAAAGGCGAGCCTGCCGCGCCGCCGGCTGACCGTTTTCCGGGAAGTCGCCTAGAACGCCGTTCGGCGCTCGGCGCGCACTGGATTCCGATCTGGCCTCGCGGTACGGTGGGCTCCGTGTCGAGGGCTTCGGTGCGGTCGCGAGCTTCCCATTCTCCGAGCGGCGAAACACGGCGCGCCGGTCCTGCCGAATTCGAGCTCGGCGGGACACTGCATTTCATGCAGCTGCTCTGGGCCGTCTACCATGGCTTGCAGTCGCGCTCGAAGCACATGGAGGCCACGCTGGGCGTGACGGGGCCGCAGCGCCTCGTGTTGCGCCTCGTGGGGCGGCACCCCGGTGCGTCGGCGAGCGAGATCGCGGCGACGCTGCGTTTGCACAAGAGCACGTTGACGGGCGTGCTGCGACGGCTCGAGCAACGCGGGCTCATCCAACGCTCGACGGATCGCGCGGACGCGCGGCGCTCCATCCTCGAGCTTACCGCGCGCGGCGCCCGGATCGACGCGCGTCAAGCGGGCACGGTGGAAGCCGCCGTGCGCCGAGCCCTCTCGCGCGCGGCGCCGGAGGAGATCGAAGCGGCGGAGCGCGTGCTCCGTTCGATCGCCGAAGAGCTCGAAGGCGAGACCTGAACGACCGAAAAACCGGATCGCCGGATCGAGGGCCTGGCACGAGGCGTGAAAGCCGACACGCTTCGGAGAAAGCGAAAGTGCCCTCCGCTGCACGGCGGCGTAACCGCACGTTGGCAGGCCTCGTGCCCGCTCGACTCCGAGCGACGCTGATCGCGTTCGGGCTCGGCGCCTCCGCCATGGGAGCGCTGGCGATGTGCGCCACGCGCCGTCGCTCGCGATTCCGTTGCTCGCG
>QGUH01000011.1 GCA_003242355.1 Pseudomonadota bacterium | reverse complement strand
CAGAGGGCGACCCGCTCCCCACACAGGCAGGAAGGCGCCCGGGGCTATGTCCGGCTGTGCGGCCAGCACCGGGGCATGCTTCCAATAGACCCCCCGCTCACCGGCGGGGCCGCGCCCCGCCGCGAGGGGCGGCGAGGTTCCTCCCCAGAGGGGCAGCGGTTGCGGCTTCCGGACCCCCTCGATCGGTCTGGACCGCCGATCGGTTCGAGCGATCGGCGGTCCAACCTTGTTTCGGAGGGGCGGCACGCGCCGCCCCTCGCCGCCGGTGTGAATCAAGTGAATTCGGCGGGGCCCCGCCCCAGGCGGGCACTCTGTCCGACGCTGTTTTCCGCGTATTTCGGCGCGTTCCTAACCGTTCGTCGCTCTAGAGCAGGTTCACGACCAAGCTCACCGCGGTCGTCAGATCGGTGGTTTCGACGTCGGGGAGCGGATTGTTGTCGTAGCGGAGGTTGAGCGTCGTCGCGAGTGACAGTCCCTCGGTGAGGCTCGAGGTGAGGGCCGCATCCCAGACCCAGCGGAAGTTCTTGGTGTCTTGCATCGAGAGCAGGAACTCGGTTCCGAGATCGAGCGACACCTTGGGGTTCAGGCGGACTCGATAACCGAGGAAGCCGCGCCCGCTGTGCCGTGTCTCCGTGCGCGCGACGTCGTTGCCGCCTTCTGCCGCTTTCGCGATGGTATCCCGACGACGAACGTCGTGCTGCAAGTCGTAGCCGAGCTCCGCCCAGAACTCGAGCCGATCGTCCCGGACGACGTAATACGCGAGCCCTGGATCGAAGTTTGCCCGAAGCGCGAGCCCCTGGAACCGATCACTCAGGGCCGAGACGGCGGCGAAGGCCGTTAGCCGTTCCGACAGGAAGCGATCGTACCGCACCTTGCCCTGGAGGTTCTCGACGTTCGTTTCGCGTTCGTCGGAGCCGGCCGGCGCAGCCTCGCCGTAGTTTCCAGCGGCCATTGCGACCAGCTGATTGTCGTTGCGCCGAAGCTCGAATCGCGTGGAGCCCGTGAGCGCCAGAGTTTCGGAGTTACCTCCGGAGAACAGTCCGCCGAAAGCCACCTTGAACGTCGTGACGTCGTTGGTGTCCGGCGGCGGAGCGGGTTGGACGGCCTCGAACCCCGAGGTCGCGACGTCCTGCCGTCCGGTGGTTGCGGCCTCACGCTGGACGAGACCGGACGGAAGCTCCTCCGCAGCGGCCGTACCGGCGATCAGCATCACGAGCAAGCCCCCGAGCGACCACTGACCGATTCTCACTGTCGAACCTCCTCCATCAAAGCTCCATGGACGCCGATGTGCGGCGTGTGCGCCACGGCGCGGCCATCCTGCCGGATTTTCGGGAGCTTCGCGACCCAATCGCGAACGAGGGGGCGCCGCCGGGGCCGAGGAGTGTCCGGGCTCCGATTTCTCGCGAATACTGGAAGGCATGTCGACCTCCGACGATCCCCGGGAGCGCTGGCGCCAGCTGGCTCGTGCGGAGCTGTCCGGGGCGGACCCGGACACGCTCGTCCACTGCCTCCCGTCCGGCATCGAAGCGCGTCCTCTCTACACGGCGGAGGACCTCGCCGGCCTCGAGCACCTCGGCTCCGTGCCCGGCGAGTATCCGTACGTGCGCGGGGTGCGCGCGACCATGTACGCGGGCCGACCCTGGACGCTGCGCCAGTACGCGGGCTTCTCGACGCCGGAGGACACGAACGCCTTCTTCCGCCGAGCGCTCGCCGCGGGGCAGCGCGGGCTCAGCGTTGCCTTCGACCTCCCGACGCATCGCGGCTACGACGCGGACGACCCGGCCGTGCGCGGCGACGTCGGCAAGGCGGGCGTCGCCGTCTCGAGCGTCGAGGACATGACCATCGTCTTCGATGGGATTCCGCTCGGCGAGGTGAGCGTGTCCATGACCATGAACGGAGCCGTGCTCCCGGTGCTCGCTGCGTTCATCGTGACGGCCGAAGAGCAGGGCGTTTCCCGCGCGCAGCTCTCCGGCACCATCCAAAACGACATCCTCAAGGAGTTCATGGTGCGGAACACGTACATCTATCCGCCCGCACCGTCGATGCGGATCGTGGCGGACGTGATGGAGTTCGTGAGCCGCCACATGCCGCGCTTCAACTCCATCTCCATCTCCGGGTACCACATGCAGGAGGCGGGCGCGTCGGCGGAGCTCGAGCTCGGCTACACGCTCGCCGACGGGCTCGAGTACCTCGAGGCAGCCGTCGCGCGGGGGCTCGACGTGGACGCGGTGGCTCGCTCGATGTCGTTCTTTTTCGGGATCGGCATGGACTTCTTCGGGGAAATCGCGAAGCTGCGCGCGGCGCGGCTGCTCTGGGCGACGCTCGTGCGCGAGCGCTTCGCGCCGCGCGATCCGCGCTCGCTCCTGCTCCGGACTCACTGCCAAACCTCCGGGGTGAGCCTCACCGCGCAGGACCCATTGAACAACGTCGTGCGCACCACACTGGAAGCGCTCGCGGCGGTGCTCGGCGGCACCCAGAGCCTGCACACGAATGCGTACGACGAGGCGCTCGCGCTGCCGAGCGATCGTTCGGCGCGCATCGCCCGCAACACGCAGCTCATCCTGCAGCACGAGACGGGCATCGTGGGCGTGGTGGATCCCCTCGGCGGGTCGTACTTCGTCGAGCGCCTGACGCACGAGCTGGCGACGCGGGCCCGCGCGGTGATCGCCGAGGTGGACGCCCTCGGGGGGATGACACGCGCGATCGAGCGCCGAGTGCCCCAGCGGCGGATCGAGCGGGCCGCGGCCGAGCGCCAGGCGCGCATCGAGCGCGGGACCGATATCGTCGTCGGCGTGAACGCGTTTCGTGCACCCGAGGAGCCGGAGGTCGAGCTTCGGGTCATCGACACGGCGAGCGTGGTGCGCACGCAAACCGAACGGCTCGCGGTGCTCCGCGCACGGCGCGATCCGGCGCGGGTGGCTGCGGCGCTCGAGGCGCTCGTTCGAGGCGCGGAGGGTTCGGAGAATCTGCTCGAGCTCGCGATCGAGGCGATGCGCGCGCGCGCGACGGTGGGCGAGGTGAGCGCGGCCTTGGCCCGCGTGTTCGGACGACACGAGGAGAGGGCGATGACCACGACCGGTGTGTTCACGGAGCACTATCGCGATGACCCCGAGTTCGCCGCGCTCGTCGAGCGGACGGCGCGCTTCGTGGAGGAGCACGGCCGGCGGCCCCGCATCCTGATCGCGAAGCTCGGCCAGGACGGACACGACCGCGGCGCGAAGGTCATCGCCGGCGGCCTCGCCGACGTCGGCTTCGACGTCGAGCTCGGGCCCCTGTTCATGAGCCCGCTGGACGTCGCCAAGCACGCGCTCGAGAGCGACGTGCATTGCGTCGGCGTCTCGACTCAGGCCGGCGCACACCTCACCTTGGTCCCCGAGCTCGTCGAAGCGCTCGACCGGGTGGGGGCGCGCGGCGTGCGCGTGGTGGTGGGCGGCATCGTTCCGGAGCGCGATCGCGCCGTGCTGCGGGAGCGCGGCGTCGCCGCCGTGTTCGGCCCGGGCAGCTCCATCGTCGAGATCGCACGGATGCTGCTCGATCTCCTCGAAGCGACACCGGAGGGGCTCGCGCCATGAGGCTCGACCCGAGCGCGCTCGCGGAAGGCGTCCGCTCGGGGAACCGAGCGGCGCTCGCCCGCGCGATCACCCTGGTCGAGAGCCGACTTGCCGCGCACGTGGAAGCCGCGGAGCGGGTTCTCGAGCTTCTGTTTCCACACACGGGGCGGGCGCTACGCCTCGGCATCACGGGGCCTCCCGGCGCCGGCAAGAGCACGCTCGTCGACGCCCTCGGGCTGCATGCGATCGAGCAGGGGCACCGCGTGGGAGTGCTCGCGATCGATCCGACCAGTGAGCGCACCGGGGGGAGCTTGCTCGGCGATCGGACGCGAATGGGGCGGCTCGCTGCGCGCGACGAGGCGTTCGTGCGTCCGAGCCCTTCCGGCGGCGTCGCCGGAGGGCTCGGACCGCGCACGCGCGAAGCGATGATCGTGCTCGAGGCGGGCGGCTACGACGTGATTGTCGTGGAGAGCGTCGGGGTGGGGCAGGGGGAGATCGCGATCACGGACGTCGTGGACGTCGTGCTCGTGCTCCTGCTCTCCGGTGCTGGCGATGCGCTGCAAGGCATGAAGCGCGGTTTGCTCGAGCACGCGGACCTGGTCGCGTTCACCAAAGCGGACGGAGCGCGGCGCGCGGAAGCGCAGGCGGCGCGCGACGAGCTCGCGTCGTTGTTCACGTGGCTCCGCCCCGACGGGACGCCGGTGCTCACCGTGAGCGCGCTCTCCGGGGACGGCGTGCCCGAGCTTTGGAGCGAGCTCGGGCGCCGCAAAGAAGCGCTCACGCGCTCTGGAGCCCTCGACGAACGGCGCCGCCGGCAACGTCGGGCGTGGCTTTCGGACGCCCTCGAGCAGCAATTGCTCGCTCGCTACCTCTCGGATCCCGATCTCGCGCGCCGCAAGCAGGAGCTCGAAGCGGAGGTCGAACGGGGCGCGCTCTTGCCGCCCGTTGCCGCGCGGCGCCTCCTTCCGTCCTGAAGGCTCTCGGCAGACGACCGCCAGTTTCGGCCAGGGCGCAGCCTTCCCCTCGACGACGTTTGGCGTGGCTCAATGGGCGAGCGCCGCGCGGACCTCGGGAGGCGCCTGGACGAGCTCGATGAGCACGCCCTCTCCGGAGCGCGGCGCCTCGGCGCTGCCTTTCGGGTGGATGAAGGCGACGAGGTGACCCGAGGCGCCGGGGCGAATCGGGCCGGCGAAGCGCACGCCTCGTGCGGAGAGCCACGTGTAGGCGCTCGCCAGATCGTCGACCCAGAGCGCGACGTGGTTCAAGGGCGGTTCGTGCACCCGCGGCGAGCGCGTCGGGTCGATCGGTTGCATCAAGTCGATTTCGACGGCGGTCGGTCCTGCGCCGAGCACCGCGATGTCTTCGTCGACGTTCTCGGCCTCGCTCCGGTACGTCCGTTCGATCGAGAGCCCGAGCAGATCCACCCAGAGCGCGTGCAAGCGGGCCTTGTCCGCGTTGCCGATGGCGACCTGCTGAACACCGAGGATGCGGAACGGCCGCTGGGTCACGGCAGCCGAACCTGCACGCCCCCTTTGAGCTCGAGGGCGCTGTGAATGGCGCGGAGCACACCGAGCGTTACGCCGCCATCGGCGAACACACCGATGTTCTCGGAGAAGTCGATCTGCGGGCCGGCAGCGAGGTGGAACACGAGGTCGCGTCCGTAGTTACCGACGGCGTAGCGCGGATCGTCGCCGCCGCCCTCGAGCTCGAAACCCAGCGCGGGCTCGACGTAGATTTTGAAGGCCGAGTCGCTCATCGTGTAGAGCCGCGCGCCGGCGCCCAGGATGACGATCGCGTCCGTGTCGGTCTGCGTTTCGCGCGCGAGCCCGAGCCGCGCCCAGGCGAACGGCTCGATGAAATCGAACGGCGCGAAGCCGAGCGCCAGGTCGAGCGCGAGTGGCGCGCCGTGCCCGCAGAACTTCTGCTGGTCACTCGCCGTTCGGGTTGGATCGGGCGCCACGCAGTAGGGCGACTCGTCGTAGCGAAGCACCATCCGGTAACCGCCGACCAGCCCGACGCGGAGCCCGAGCTGCCCGCCGTGACCGAAGTCGAGGTCGGCGTGCGCGGGCGCAGCCAGGGTGAGCCCGGCGGCGAGCGCTCCTGCTGCGATGAGGGCTTTCACGGGCGCGACGATAAACCACGTTGCTTCCGCCCGGAAGCCGTCGCCGGGTGGGCGCCTTCCTCAGGCGCGCTTGGGTGTGCCGGAGGCCGTGCTGCGCGTCGTGCCGTTCGCGACCCAGTCACGCTCGGCACCGACGGCGAGCCAAGTCAGCTCGACGGTGCCGTTGCCCGCCGTTGCCACGATGCTCTGCTTTCCGTTCCACTCGCGCGGATCGGGGAAGCGCAGCGAGCCGTGATCTTTCACTCGCGCCAGCACGGAAGGCTCGGCCGCGAGCGCCAAGATGCCGAGACCCGACAGCATCTGGACGGCGCCGCTCGGAATGTGCGGAGCGAGCACGGCGCGCACCGTGGCGTTCACCTCGGGCGCCTTGCGCAAGAACCAGCGGACGTCGTCGAGCGACTCGAGCAAGAGCGCGCTCGGCTCGCCCGGGGTGCGCCGTTCCGCGACGACCGGGAGCTCCACCGGCGCCTTGAAGGCATGGATCGAAAGCCCCTCGATCGGCGCGCCGCGCGTGACCTCGGCTTCCTTCTGTTTGGTCTTCGCCTTGCGCACGACCAGCACGTCGTCGGTCGGCAGCACGCGCGGCACCGTGACGCGGACCGGGCGCTTGAAGGAGCGCGGATCGCCCACGGCGCCAGTCGCGACGGCGTAGGCGAGGGTCTCGGCGGAGGCGACGACGAACCCCGGACCTCCGCGCGGGGTGGGCTCCGGATCGAACGTGCGCAGCGAAACACCGCCACCCGGGGGCGGGTAGAGCTCTCCCGTGACGAGGCGTGGATCGGGCTCGAGCAGGCGAGCACCCGTCGCGATCAGGTCGACGAGCGCACCGGACTGCGCGAGCACCTCGAGCGCTTGCCGCGACGGGGGCGCCAGCAACAGATCGAGCTTCGGCGGGACGCGTTTGCTCTTGAGCAGTGCCGCGGCTGCGAGGAGGTCGCGGAGCGAGGCTCCCGAGTCGCCGCCGAGCACGACTTGGGTCACGGGCTTGCCCGCGAGCTCGCGCACCGGACGGACCACGCCGTCTTCATCGAGCACCAGCGGATCCACCGCGGAAAGATCGACGCTGATCACCTCGTCGCACGGCGCGCCCGGATCCGGCACGAGACCGCGGTGCGCTTTCGAGCGGCGCTGGTCGCGCAGGTACACCTCGGTCTTCTCGTCGCTCACGAACACGGCGGCGCTCGCTCCCAGGCTCGGGGCCAGCGCGGCGAGCACGGCGCGCTCGGCCACCGAGAGCAGGCGGGCGCTCGGTCCGGCGAACTCGATCACTACGGGCGCCCGATGCTCGGCGTCGATACGGCGGATCACGTCGCTCAACCCGCGCCGGATGAGCTCGAGCCCGACGTCTCGAACGCACACGAACGGACGCACGCGCCCGGAGAGCAACACCTGGATACTGCGCGGCGGGCGCACCGTGACCGAGCCATGCGTGATGGCTTCGGCCAGCTGCGAGGGGGGCACCACCAAGGACAGCATCCCCGAGCCCCCGACCGCCGCGAGCCGGGGCTCGTCGGTCACCACCAGCCGTGCCGGGCTGCCGAAGCGCTCGAGGTGCACCGCGGCCGGAAACCCGATGCCCGGCCGAGCGACGAGCATGCCGAGACCGAGCGCTTCGCGCAGGGCGCGCGCCGTGCTCGGCGATGGCGGATCGCTCGCCGTCGTCACGCAGCGCGTTTCGTACGCAATTCCGACCTCGACAGCGCAGCGGCGCGCACCGTACTGCAAGGCCTCGCCGATCACTCGATCCGGCTCACGCGCCAGGACCACCTGATCGACCTTAACGCGAACGAGCTCGCCGTTGAGATTGGGGTCGTCCGACCGCCCGGCGAGGATCTTCTGAGTCATTGTGCGGGGCGGATCCCCCGCTCGCGCACGCATCGATGCGAGTCCGTTTCTTCTGCCGGGTGGTGACGACCCGGCGGAGCGGGAAGGTAGCCGCTCGCCCACAAATGGGTCAAGGCGCCTCAGCCGGCCCCCGCCCGTCGGGCATCGCAGAGTCGCCGCGCGGCTGCAAGGGGCTCGGCTCGCCGGGGGGACGCTGCGTAAAGAATGGGCTGAACAAGCAGAAAAACCTGGCTCACGCGTACAGGTTGGCCGGCCGGCAAAGAAGGCGCGGGCGACCGAGCGATTCACGCGAGAACGCGTTCTCGCGGCGAACGGACACCCGGCGAGGCGCGGCTCCGACACCAGCCAAGACGCTGGGCGGACACCACCACACCGCCAAAAGAAGCGATCGCCGACTCGTGCTCGCAGAAATTCGGGATCGCATCGTGTTCTGCTGTACTAGTCTCCAGTGTCGATGTTCAAAGAGGCGCTGCGCAGCATCGTCGAGGGTACGGACGGAAGCATTGCGGGCCTTCTCATGGACTTCGAGGGAATTCCCGTCGAGAGCTACACGCGGGAATCGGGGTTCGACATCGAGTCGGTCGGCGCCGAAGTGAGCGTCGTGGTGAAGGCCATTCAGCGGGCGACGGAAATGCTCGAGGCAGGCCCCACGCGCGAAGTTTCGTTCCGCTCCGACAAGCTCGTCACCTTGATTCGCGTGATCAACGACGGCTACTTCGTCGCCATGACGCTCGCGCCAGACGGAAACTTGGGCAAGGGGCGGTACCTCTTGCGGGTTCTGTCTCCGAAGCTCGCGGACGAGCTCGCAAGCTGACGTGGCCGCGCGCAAGCAGGCGACCGCGACGCGTGCGGCACCGGCTGGATCGCCGAAGCTGCTCGTTCTGAGCGGGCCGAACCTCGATCGACTCGGGCGGCGTGAGCCGGAGATCTATGGCTCCACCACGCTCGCAGAGATTCACGAACGCCTCGCCGCGGAGGCGAAGGCGCGCGGGGCCCGGGTCGAATGTCGCCAGTCGAACCACGAAGGCACGCTGATCGACTGGATCGGGAGCGCCGAGGACGAGGGCTTTTCCGCAATCCTTTTCAACCCCGGTGCGTTCACGCACACCTCGTACGCGCTCTACGACGCGGTGAAGGGGTGTCGTCTGCCGACGATCGAGCTTCACCTGAGCAACCCGGACGCGCGGGAGCCGTTCCGCCGGCGCTCGCGGATCGCGCCTGCCTGCCTCGGCCGCATCGCCGGATTCGGGGCCGCTTCGTACAGTCTCGCGCTCGACGCGGCGCTCAGGCACCTCGAGGGTTCCGGAAGCGGCGCGTCGAATCGAAAGGCCCGCGGCCGAACGACGTCTCCGTAACCCGTTGTGTCGGGGACCGCGCTCAAGCTAACTTCGCGCCTCCCCGAGAAGGGGCGGCCGCGCGGCCGATATCCCGAGGAATGCCGCCCAATGCAGATCGCCCTGGAACAGCTCGAAGCGCTCCTGACGAAGCTCGACGAAAAGAAGGTCGCCGAGTTCGAGTACGAGGACGACAAGATCCGCCTGCGCGTCGCGCTCGGGCGCGTCGCGGTCTCCGCGGCGGCGCCAGCGACCGTTTCCACGCTGGAGGCACCGCCAGCGCCGGCGCCCGCGGCTCCGGCAGCGAAGGAGGGTGCCGATGCGGACGCCGTGTACGTCACCTCGCCGTTCGTCGGCACGTTCTACCGTGCGCCGGCGCCCGATGCCGAGCACTTCGTGGAAGTGGGCAGCACGGTGCGCAAGGGGCAGACGCTCTGCATCATCGAGGCGATGAAGCTGATGAACGAGATCGAGGCGGAGTTCCCCTGCACCATCCTCGACATCCTCGTCGAAAATGGTCAGAGCGTCGAGTTCGGGCAGAAGCTCTTCAAGGTGAAGAAGAGCTGAGCTGAGATGTTCCGCAAAGTCCTGGTCGCCAATCGGGGCGAGATCGCGATGCGCGTGATCCGCGCGTGTCGTGAGCTCGGCATCCGCACCGTGGCCGTTCACTCCGAGGCCGACGCCGGCGCGCTCCACGTGCGTTTCGCGCACGAGGCGGTGTGCATCGGTCCGGCTCCGGCCGCGAAGAGCTACCTTCACGTGCCGGCTCTGATCAGCGCCGCCGAGATCACGGCGGCGGACGCCATCCACCCGGGTTACGGTTTCCTCTCGGAGAACGCCGAGTTCGCTCAGGTCGTCGAGCGTTGCGGGCTGCATTTCATCGGCCCGCGCGCGGAAGCCATGCAGCGCTGGGGCGACAAGCTCCGCGCCCGCGAAATCGCGGAGAAGTTCGGCCTGCCCCTCTTGCCGGGGAGCGAAGCGCTGAAGAACGCCGCGCACGCAGAAGCGGAAGCCGCGCGCGTCGGTTACCCGGTCATGCTGAAGGCGCGGGGCGGCGGCGGCGGTCGAGGCATGCGCATCGTGCGCAGCAGCTCGGAGATGCGGCGGGCGTTCGAGTCGGCGACGGCCGAGGCGATGAACGCCTTCAAGAATCCGGAGCTCTACCTCGAGCGGTTCATCGAGCGCCCGAAGCACGTCGAGTTCCAGGTCCTCGCCGACGAGCACGGCCAGGTGTTCACGCTCGGTGAGCGCGAGTGCTCGTTGCAGCGCAGGAACCAGAAGCTCATCGAAGAGGCGCCGAGCCCGAGCGTGTCCGACGAGCTCCGCGCCGAGATGAGCCGGCGCATCCGCCAGGCCGTGCGGGAGACCGGGTACACCTCACTCGGCACGCTCGAGTTTTTGATGGATGACGAGGGGCGTCTCTACTTCATGGAGATGAACACCCGCGTGCAGGTCGAGCATCCCGTCACGGAGATGGTGACCGGCGTGGACCTCGTGCGCGAACAGATCCTCGCTGCCGCCGGGCATCGCTTGAATCTGCCCGAGGCCGTGCCGCTCGACGGACATGCCATCGAGTGCCGGATCATGGCCGAAGACCCAGCGACGTTCGCGCCCTGGCCCGGGAAGATCACCGAGTACCTGGTCCCCGGAGGCCTCGGCATCCGCGTGGACTCGGGCGTGTTCGCGGGCTGGAGCGTGCCGCCGCACTACGACTCGCTGCTGGCCAAGCTGATTGCGCATGCACCCACGCGCGGCGAAGCCCTGGCACGCATGCGCCGCGCGCTGGACGAGTTCATCATCGGCGGAATTCGCACCAACATCCCGCTCCAGCGGCGGCTCCTGGATCTGCCGGAGGTCACCGATGCTTCGATGACCACGCGCACGGTCGAGAACTTGCTCCTCGGCGACGCCGTCGCCCGCTCGCGCAACTAGATCTGCGGGAACCGCATACAATGCGGGCTCATGGAAGCAGCTGAGCTCGCCGCCCGGATTCGCGCCGGCGAGCGCGTTGCCGTCGCCCTCGCGTGCCGAAAAATCGACGAGCGACGGCCCGGTCACCGCGAGCTCCTGGCGGCGCTTCTGCCGAGCACGGGACGTGCCCGTGTCATCGGCGTCACGGGAAGCCCGGGCGCCGGCAAGAGCACGCTCGTGACGGCGCTCGTGGAGAAGCTGCGGGGCCGCGGGGAGCGGGTGGGCGTGGTGGCCGTGGATCCCACGAGCCCGTTCTCCGGTGGAGCGCTGCTCGGTGATCGCATTCGCATGCAGCGGCATGGCGGCGATCCGGAGGTCTTCGTGCGCTCCTTGGCCTCGCGCGGAGCGCTGGGCGGCCTCTCGGAGACGACCTTCGACGTGGTTCGGGTGCTCGATGCGTGGGGCGCGAACACCATCGTCGTCGAGACGGTCGGCGCAGGGCAGGGGGAAGTCGACGTGCTCGGAGTCGCGGACACGGTAATCGTCGTGATCGCGCCCGGCATGGGAGACGACGTTCAGGCGAACAAGGCCGGCATCCTCGAGATCGCCGACGTCTTCGCGGTGAACAAGGCCGATCGCCCGGGTGCCGATGCCGCGGAGCACGCCCTCCGTGCGGCGCTCGATCTCGTCCCCCGCGCTCCGGAACGGTACAGAACGGCGATCGTGCGCACGGTCGCCACCACGGGCGAGGGCGTCGACGCGCTGCTGGCGCAGCTCGACGCGCACGGAGCCTGGCTCGCGAGCACGCCCACGGGGGCAGCCGTGCGCCGGAAGCGCGCTCGCCGCGCGGCGCACACGCGCCTCGGCGCGGCGTTGCTCGAGCTCTGTATCGGCGAGCTCGGAGCGCAGTGGTCCGAAACCGTCGAGCGGGTCGCCGCGCGCGAGCTCGACGTCGCCGAGGCCGCCGCCGCGCTCCGTGAGGCGCTCCGCGCGGGCGGTGGTTGACAGCGCGCAGACGAACTCGTTCTCGAACGCCCAGCGGCGTTCGAGGCGCCGTTCATAGGGGCGACACCCCTTGCCTCTCCTTGCCGAAATCGGTGGGCTCTCTCCCCGCGGGCACGCTGCCCGACGCGGTTCTCCGCATTCTTTCGGCGCGTTCCTAGCGGCTCGTCGCCCTCGCGGGCCGGCCGTCGTGAGGCGTTACGCGCGGGCGGTCTGCGATTTCGCGGGTTTGCGGACGCGAGCGGGCTTTCTGCCGACGAGCTCGGCCCGGAACGCGGAAGGGCACTCGCGTTGAACGGGGCAAGCGGCGCACGCCGGGCGCCGCGCCGTGCAGATTCGGCGGCCGTGGAAGATGAGCACGTGCGCGAGGCGATCCCAATCCTTGCGCGGGAAGAGCTGCATCAGATCCTGCTCGATCTCCTTCGGATCGCCGTGGCGCGTGAAGCCCAAGCGTTGGCTCAGCCGCTGCACGTGCGTGTCGACGACGACGCCTTCGGGAGCACCGAAGGCGACGCCGAGCACCACGTTCGCCGTTTTCCGACCGACCCCGGGGAGCTCGACGAGCTCGGCGAGCGACTTCGGAACGGTGCCGCCGTGCTTCTCGGTGATTGCCCGCGAGAGCCCGATGATGTTTCGCGTCTTCTGCCGATACATCCCGAGGCGGCTGAGCACCTTCTCCACCGCCGCGACGTCCGCGCGGGCGAGCGCCTCGGGCGTTGGCCACCTGCGGAAGAGCTCGGGCGTCACCTGGTTCACCATGACGTCCGTGCTCTGGGCGGAGAGCACCGTCGCGACGAGGAGCTCGAAGGGGTTTCGATGATCGAGCTCGCAATGCGCGTCGTGGTGGTGTTTCGCGAGCTTCGCGAAAATCCGGCGCGCGACCGGCCTTTCGACGAGCTCCGGCACGAAGACGGCGTTTGCCGCAGCCTTCGTCGCTTCAGCTTTCCGGGACGCCATCGTCGGTCCCGGGTGCAGCGCCGGCGCCGTTGCTGGGGCTCGCGCCGTTGTTGCCCGACTCGGCCTCTTCGGAGGATTCCGGAAGCCCGGAGACCTGGTCGGCCGCGGCCGTCTCGCCCATGAGCTCGACACCGACGATGCGCTCGCCTTCCTCCACGCTCATCAGCTTCACGCCCTGCGCGATGCGACCGGTCTCTCGAATCTCCTCGACGCGAATCCGGATTGCCTGGCCGCGGTTGGTGATCAGCATGACCTCGTCGCTCGGCTTGACGAGCAGGATTCCGACCACGGGACCATTGCGCTCGCTCGCGTCGATCAGAATGACGCCCTTGCCACCGCGATTCTGGACGCGGAACTCGCTGAGGGGCGTGCGTTTGCCGTAGCCGCGCTCGCAGACGGCGAGCACCTGGTCGCGCTCCGGCTCCGTGCGCGAAAGGCCCACGACCTCGTCTCCCTCCTCGAGCTCGATGGCTTTCACGCCCGCGGTGTTGCGGCCCATGGCGCGCACCTGCTGCTCGTCGAAACGGATCGATTTTCCGGACTTGGTCGCGATCAAAAACTCGGCGTTGCCGTCGGTCACCGTCGCGGTGAGCAGCTGGTCGTCGTCGGCAATGCGCACGCCGATGATGCCCTTTTCGCGGTAATTTTCGTACTCGACGAGCTCGGTCTTCTTGATTTGCCCGCCGCGCGTGATCGTCGTCACGTACTTGCCCTGCTCGAAGGCGGGCACGGGCGTGATCGCGGCGATGCGCTCGTCCTGCTCGAGCTCGATGAAATTGACGATCGCCCGGCCCTTCGCGTTCCGCGCGGCGAGCGGGATCTCGTACACCTTCTTCACGTACACCTTGCCGCGGTTCGAGAAGAAGAAGACGAAGCTGTGCGTCGACGCGATGAACAGCTGATTGACGAAGTCGTCGTCGCGGGCCTCCATCCCGCGGTTGCCTTTGCCCCCGCGCCGCTGCGCCTTGTAGGTCGAGGCGGGAGTGCGCTTGATGTATCCGGAGTGGGAGATGGTCACGACCATGTCCTCCTCCTGGATGAGATCCTCGATCTGGATCTCCGCCTCGTTCTCGACGATTTCGGTGCGGCGGGGGTCGGCGTGCTTGTCGCGGACCTCTTCGAGCTCTTTGACGATCAGGTCGAGCAAGAGCTTCTCGTCCGAGAGGATCGCGCGCAGGCGCGCGATCTCGTCACAGAGCTCGCCATACTCCGCGGCGAGCTTTTCCTGCTCGAGCCCGGTGAGGCGCGCCAGGCGCATCTCGAGGATGGCCTTCGCCTGACGCTCGGAGAGCCGGTACTCGGGCTGCTCCCGGGCTGCGGCGATTTCGGCCTCGGGCCGCCCCGCACGGCGAACGAACTCTTCGAGACCGCGGAGGGGCAGCGCCATCAACCGCTCGCGCGCCTCGTCCGGATCCTTGGAGGTGCGGATCGTGTTCACCACCAAGTCGACCTCGGTCACCGCCATGCCGAGGCCTTCGACGATTTCGCGCTGACCTTCGGCCTTGGCCAGCTCGAAGCGCGTGCGCCGGCTGACCACCTCGCGTCGGTGTCGGACGAAGACCTCGAGGGTCTGTTTGAGATTCAGGACCGCGGGGCGACCGTCGACGATCGCGAGATTGATGATGCCGAAGGACGTCTGCATGTCCGTCAGCCGGTAGAGCTGATTGAGCACCACCTGCGGGAACACGTCCTTCTTCAGCTCGAGCACGAGGCGCATGCCCTCGCGATCGCTCTCGTCGCGCGCTTCCTTGATGCCCTCGATGCGCTTGTCGCGCATCAGCTCGCCGATCTTGGCGTGCAGTCGGGCCTTGTTGACCTGATACGGGATCTCGGTGACGACGATCTGTTCGCGATCGGGGCTGCCGGGGACCTTCTCGATCTCCGTGCGCGCGCGCATCACGATGTTGCCGCGGCCCGTGAGGTATGCCTGCGCGATGCCCGAGCGGCCGTATATCTGCGCACCCGTCGGAAAATCCGGCCCCTGCACGAAGCGCATCAGCTCGGGCACGTCGGCTTCGGGGTTGCGGATCAGGTGGATCGTGGCGTTCACCACCTCGGCGAGGTTGTGGGGCGGGATGTTCGTGGCCATCCCGACGGCGATGCCGCCCGAGCCGTTGACGAGCAGGTTCGGGAAGCGCGCCGGCAGAACGACGGGCTCTTCCTTCGATTCGTCGAAGTTCGGCGAGTGATCGACCGTGTCCTTCTCGATGTCGGTGAGCAGCTCGGCCGAGATGCGCGCGAGGCGGCACTCCGTGTACCGATAAGCAGCCGGCGGATCGCCGTCGATGGACCCGAAGTTCCCCTGACCGTCGACCAGGGGATGGCGCATCGAAAAGCCCTGCGCCATGCGCACGAGCGCGTCGTAGACGCTGGCATCGCCGTGCGGGTGGTAGTTGCCGAGCACCTCGCCGACCACGGTGGCGCACTTCCTGTAGGCGCCGCCGGGCGTGAGGTTCAGCCCGCGCATCGCATAGAGAATTCGGCGGTGCACCGGCTTGAGCCCGTCTCGGGCATCTGGGATGGCGCGCCCGATGATCACGCTCATCGCGTAATCGAGGTAGGACGTGCGCATCTCGTCCTGGATGCTGACGGGATGCTCGCTGGGGTTCTGTGGAGGGCTCGGCTGATCTTCCATGGGAGTGGCGGGATGCCTCCTAGCCGGCTCGCGCCTGCGTCATCGGGCGACGTTTCGACCGCGGCGGGGTGCCCGCAATGGCTGCCGAAGGGTAGTACACGGGCCCGGAAATCCAACCCTCCACGCACGTCCGGCGCCTGGCCCGGTGCGCGGGTTTTCGGGCGGGATTGCGGGCTTTCGGACGTTTGCCCGAATCAGCGCTCCAAGAGGATGCGCACCATGCGCCGGAGCGGCTCGGCGGCGCCCCACAAGAGCTGATCGCCCACGGTGAAACACCCGAGGTATTCCGGCCCGAGACGGAGCTTGTGAATGCGCCCGATCCCCACGGCCAGCGTTCCCGAAACCGCCCCTGGGGGAGGGCAGGGGGCGGTTTTGACCTTGGGTTTGGGGGCGGGTCAGACCCATCGTTGTGGGGGGGAGGGCGCCCTCTAGTTTTTG
>QGUH01000617.1 GCA_003242355.1 Pseudomonadota bacterium | reverse complement strand
CGGCAACACCGCACCGTAAGGATTGGCGGGATCGGTGGCCGCGAGCGTGATGGGCGCGGCCTCTGAATCGCGCGCGCGCAAGCGCCGCAAGCGCTCTTCCGCGCCGGGCCGCGCGAATTGCACGGCGGCGAGATCCGAAACGAAGTACCCACGCCGCACGCGCCCTGCTTCTTCGAGCGCCTGGTACACCGGGTACAGCTCCGAGAAGCTGCCGAGCGCGTCGGCCGCGGCCGCTTCGCGCGTGACGATGCCGTAGCGGTCGAGCAGCACCTCCGCCGCCGCGGCGAGACGCTCGGTGGCGCTCGGTGCCGAGAAGACGAAGCGCTCGAGGAGCGACCAGCGCCCTTCACTGCCCGGCAAGAGGTGGGGACGCACGCGCGGCACGCTTCCCCGTCGCCGCTCGCGCTCCTGCGTTTCGGTGAGGCGCGAGCGCAGCGGCGCGAGCGTGTCGTTCGTCACTTCTCCGGCCCAGACCATCGCCCAGAGCGTCTCGAGCACGTCCCGCGGAAACGCCTGCACGCGCGCGAGGATCTCGAAGAAGAACGACGCCCCGTGCCGACGCAGCGCCGAGCGAATCTTCTCGGCGAGCTCCCCCGAAACGGGCGTCACCGGCGGCGCGAGCAGCGCGTACCGCTCGGCACGATAAAACGCGAGCCGGCCGTCGTTCGTGCCGAGCGCGTCGAGCCCGCGGAACACGAACTCGCCAGAGCTCGTCAGCGCATCGAGATCGGCAGTTTGGTAGTGCAGGACCCGCGCGGGCAGAATCGATTGCTCGAGCGCCGAGGCGACGAGGGGTGCGCCTTCGAGGCGCGCGAGCGCGCTCGCGAGCGCGTCGTGGCCGAGCTCCGGCCGCGCCGCCCCCTGCCACTCGAGCACGAGCCGCGCGTAGGCGCGCATCGGTGAGGGCTCGATCTCGCGGCGCAGGCGCGAAAGGCTCTTCTGCTTGATGCGCCGGAGCACCTCGACCTCGCAGAACTCGAGCTCCGTGCCGCCGGGCAAGAACTCGCCGCTCACGAGCCGTCCGGCGGCGACGAGCGCGCGCAGCTCCGTGAGGGCCGGTGCCGTGCCGATGCCGAAGCGGCGAGCGACCTCGGCAGCCGTAAAGGGGCCGTGCGTGCGTGCGTAGCGCGAGACGAGATCGCGGAGCGGCTCCGCGACGGGCGCGAGCAACGCACGGGGGAGCCCCGCGGGCAGCCGCACGCCGAGGGCGTCGCGATAACGCGCGGCGTCCTCCACGGCCACGAGTCGACGTTCGCCGGCGATGTCGAGCCGGATCACGCGCTGCGCCCGAGAGAGCTCGGCCACGAACCCCTCGAGCGCCGCAGGCTCGACGAGCCGCGCCGCCGCCTCCTCCAGAGTCAGATCGCCGACGGCGATGAGCAAATCGTGGAGCTGGTCGGTATGCGCGACGCGCTTCGCCCGGCGCCCGACGTCGTGCTCGACCTCGGCGATCGCTTCCGGGTCGAGCAGCGTGCGCTGCTCGGTGGCTCCGAGCAAGCGGCGAAGCTGCACGGGATCGAGCGTGAGCAGCTGCGCGCGGCGCTCGGCGAGCGGCGCGTCTCCCGCGTAGATGAAGTTGCCGACGTACGAAAAGAGGAGCGCCGCCGCGAACGGTGACGGTGACCGCGTCCCCACCAGCGCCACGCGGAGCTCGCGCCGCGCGACGGCCCGCAAGAGCTCCTCGAGCCCCGGCACGTCGAACACGTCGCGCAAGCACTCGCGATAGGTCTCGAGCAAAATCGGAAAGTCGGGATGAGCAGAAGCCGCGCGCAAGAGGTCCGCGGCCCGGCGCCGCTGCGCCCAGAGCGGCGTGCGCTGGCCGGGCCTTCGGCGCGGCAAGAGCAGCGCGCGCGCCGCATTCTCCCGAAAGCGCGCCGCGAAGAGCGAGCTCTGAGCGAGGCTCCGCAAGAGCAGCGACTCGAGATCGTCGGCGTCCGGCACCAGCAAGGAAAGCTCCGGGCGGCAGCCTTCGGGGAAGCGGAACACGATGCCGTCGTCCGACCAGATCGCTTCCGTTTCGACGCCGAGCGCCGTGCGCTGCAGCTCCATCGCCGCGAGGGCCCACGGCGCGTGCACGCGTGCGCCGAACGGCGAGAGCAAGCAGACGCGCACGTCGCCCATCTCGTCGACGAAGTGCTCGATGAGCACCGTGCGATCGGAGGGCACGTCGCCGGTCGCCGCGCGCTGCTCGGCCAGGTACTCGAGCAGGGCGCGCGCAGCGCGCTCGTCCGCGCCGATCTCGGCGAGGCGCGCCCGCGCCTCGTCCCCCGGAAGCTCCACGAGCTCGCGCGTGAGCCGCCCGAGCGCTTGCCCGAGCTCGAGCGAGCGCCCGGCGCGATCGCCCCGCCAGAACGGCATTCTGCCGGGCTCACCCGGAGCCGGCGTGACGAGCACGCGATCGAAGGTGATCTCTTCGATGCGGAACGAGCTCGCGCCGAGCAGCACCACGTCGCCGGGGCGCGACTCGAACACCATCTCTTCGTCGAGCTCGCCCACGCGCACGCCCTTGCCGCCGTCGGAGGTCGCGAGATACACGCCGAACGAACCGCGATCGGGGATCGTGCCGCCGTTGACGACGGCGATGTGCCGCGCTCCGGTGCGCGCCGTGATGGTGCGGCCGACGCGATCCCAAACGATGCGCGGCTTGAGCTCGGCGAAGGCGTCCGAGGCGTAGCGGCCCGAGAGCAAATCGAGCACCGAATCGAACGCGGCGCGATCGAGCTCCGTGAACGGCGCCGCCGAGCGCACGAGATCGTACAGCGCGTCTTCGCCAATCGGGCTCCCGGACGCGATGGCCACGATCTGCTGCGCCAGCACGTCGAGGGGATTGCGGGGGTAGCGCACCGATTCGACCGCGCCGCGCCGCATTCCGTCCGCCGCCGCGGCGCACGCCAAGAGGTCACCCCGGAACTTGGGGAAGACGAGGCCCCGCGAGGTGCCCGCGACGCTGTGCCCCGCGCGCCCCACGCGCTGCAGCCCCGAGGCGATCGACGGCGGCGCCTCGACCTGAATCACGAGATCGACGGCGCCCATGTCGATGCCGAGCTCGAGCGACGAGGTCGCAACGAGCCCGCGCAGCTCGCCGCGTTTGAGCGCTTCCTCGATCTCGAGCCGCTTTTCTCGAGCGAGCGAGCCGTGATGAGCGAGCACGAGCGGCTCGCCCGCGAGATCGTTCAGGGCCGCGGCGAGGCGCTCCGCCAGCCGCCGGCTGTTCACGAAGACGAGCGTCGAGCGGTGCGCGCGCACGAGCTCGACCAACGGCGCGTGGATCGCGGGCCAGAGCGACCGCTCCGCGGCGTCCGCGGTGGGCGCCCGGAACTCGCCTTCCGGAACGCGGATCGAAAGCTCGATCCGCGGGCTCGCCGTCGCGTCCACGATCTCGATCGGGCGCAGCACGGGACCGTTCGGGCCCGGCGTCGCGCCGCCGAGGAACGCCGCGGCTTCGTCGACGGGACGCACCGTCGCGGAGAGGCCCACACGCACGAGCGGCGGGCGCCCCGAGCGCAAGCGCTCGAGACGCTCGAAGCTGAGCGCGAGGTGCGCTCCGCGCTTGGTGCCGACGAGCGCGTGGATCTCGTCGACGATCACCGTCTCGACGGCGGACAGGTGCCGCGCCGCGTCCGACGTCAGAAGGAGGTACAGCGACTCCGGCGTCG
>QGUH01000616.1 GCA_003242355.1 Pseudomonadota bacterium | reverse complement strand
TCTCTTGAGAGCGCGCGCTCCGTCGCGCTCGCGAGGAATGGCACGGCCTCGCTCGTCCCCTGAAGTCCACACGCTCCGCCTGACCAGCGAGAAAACGGACGCGCGCTCGAATCGACGCGCGCTCGCCACACCATCACTTCAAAGGCGGCGCACTCCGCTTACGGAGAAGAACGGAGGGCACGCATCGAGCCGACGCCGCCTCACTCGGCTCGCGAAGCTGCGCGGTCTGCTTCGTCGCCGGCGAGGGAACGGGCGCGCTTGGAGACGTGGGGGCCGTGCTGGGCGTGCCACGCGGAGACGAGGTCGATTTCCGGTGGGCTGAGGCCGTAAACCGCGTAGACGAGCCCGTCGAGCTCGCGCCGATCCGCGTCGAGAATGGGGCCAGCGCCACTCGAAAGGCGCTCTCCGAAGCGAGCGAGGCGATCCCGATCGCTCGCCGCGAGCGCCGGCGGAGCGGGGATCGCCCGCAGATGAGCGATCTTGAGCTGCGGGAGAATGGGCTGCCGAGCGTCGCGGAAGCGCGCGTAGTGAAGCCAGCGCACGAGCGCGGAGTTCAGCAGCGCGAGCAAGGCGAACGCGGGCCACGCGTCGTTCTCGAATCCGGCGAGCACCGAGTTGCGGAACGCCACACCATCGGAGAGGGCCGCAATCGGATAGCGGGCGGTCTGCCGGATGAGCAAGCGCACCGCTCGAAAGTCCTCCGGCGAGCGGATGCGCGCGCCGAGCGCCGCCCGATCGACGTGCAGGCGCGGGGGCGACAGCCGAAACTCGTGGATGTCCCCCCCTTCGCGGATCGGTGTCGAGAACCGACCCGTGGGAGCGCTCGCCTCGGTGAAGTGCTGCAAGAGGCGGCGGTCGGATTGGACGCCGCGTTCTCCGAACAGACTCGCGGGCAGCGGGGGCAACGCCGCGAGGCGAGCGAGCAGCGCGCGCCCCGTCGCGTCGAGATCGGTGCGACGAACGGGCCATGGTGACCCCGGCGGAGCATCGGTTCGCCCACCTGCCGCTCGGCGGGAGACGAGCGCCATGCAGGGTTGGGTCACGCCCTCGAATCGCCCTTCGCCGAAGTCGACGAGCTCGCCTGGAAACTCGCACAGCCTGTCGTGAGCCACGCGGGTCTTCGCGTAGCCCTCGAGCTCCGATACCGACGACGGCAAGATCAAGCCGAGGTATCCGCCTTCGCGAAGCAGGCGCGCCCCCAGCGTAACGAACATGCCGTGCGTCGTCGGGTAGTCGGCGAACGACTCGTAGTGGCGTCGATAGAAGGCCTTGAGCGCCGGCGGCAGCGGCTGTGACGCGCGGCCGGCGTGCGCAATCCACGGCGGATTGCCGAGCACCAGATCGAAGCCGCCCCGCGCGGACACCTCGGGAAAAGCGAGGTGGAAGTGGAAGAACCCGTGCCCTTCGGCGAGCGTGCGCACCAGGCGCAGCGTGCGCTCGGAGACGCGCCGTCCGTCCCGAATGCGCCGAAAGAGCGCGTCGGCAGACCCCGTCGCGGTGAGGGCTCGGGCGTCTTCTCCCGAGCACACGAACGCCGCGCACCACGCATCCGCGGCGAGCCGCTCCCGCTCGTCGATCGGCGGGCTCGCGGGACGTCCACCGTTCGGGTGCGTCCACTCGGGCCGCGCGCCGAGCAGGGCGTTTCCGCAACGAATCCGAGCGTCGAGCGCCGTGACGGCGGCGTTGGGATCGGCCGCTTCGAGCCACAGGCTCACCTTGCAGAGCTCCACGGCGAGCGGATCGAGATCGACGCCGTACACGCACGATCGAATCACGGAGCGCAGAGCCGCTCGGTACGCACCCGCGCTCCCTCCGTCGCGAACGCGCGCGACGTGCGCCGCCAGACGCCGACTCGCTGCCAGCAAGAAATGGCCGCTCCCGCACGCCGGATCCACGAGAGCCAGGGCGAGCAAGGCCCGCTCGGAATCGTCGGGAGCGCGCGCGAGGGCCTCGGCGACGACCGGCTCGAGCGCCGCGTCGAGCAGCTCGGTCACGAGGGCTTCCGGCGTGTAGTAGCTGCCCCGGCTCCGCCGCGCGTGGGCTTTGTCGTTCGCGTCGCGGAGCACGAACCAAGGCTCGCCATCGATCACGGCCGGCCGGAGCTCGAGCAAGCCCTCGTAGAGGGTTCCGAGCTCCTCCGGCGCGAATTCACGAAGCAGCGTTTCCTCGGCCGATCCGGGCTCGCCGAAGAGCGCGTCGAGCGCGGCGCCCAAGAAGCGGTTCTCGAGTCGGCTCGCGTCGAGCACGGCGCAGCGCTCGGGCGCGAACAGGCTGCCGAGCCCAGGCACGCCGAGGCGCGGCTCCCCGCTCACGAGCTCCGTGAACACGACGCGCAAAGCATCCCACGCGTCGTCGCTCGTTCGAGCACCGAGACGAGCGCGAATGGCGCGGAGGCCGACCGGGTGCTCCGCGTTCACGAGCCCGCGCGCTTCCGCGACGAAGAGCACCACCAGGCGGCACACGAGCCAGTGGAGCTCGCGCGTGAACGCGACGGCGCCGCGCTCGGGCTCACGCGCGAAGGCGCGTGCCCGCTCGTTTTCGGGATGGGCGAGGAAGCCTCGACCGAGCAAGAGGAGCGCCTCGATCGCTCCCTGCCGCAGCCTCTCCCGGGCGCGATGTTCCCGTGGCTCGTGGGGCGCGGCGACGGTGAGGAGCGAAGCGTTCACGTCTGCTCAGGGCAACGACGAAAAGAACTCCCAAACGGCTTCGGGAGCGAAGTCGGCCTGGATGTTGTGCCCGATGCCGCGCGTCTCACACCACACGACCGGCAGCCCCGGCGCGCAGCCTTCGTAGCGCACGCAGCGGTCTCCCTCGTCGACGGTTTCGTCGGAGCACCCGTTCGCCGCGAGCACGCGGTCGCGCGCCGCACGGCCGCCCTCGATGGGCATCGTGGGATCGTCCCGGTCGTGCAGGAACCAGGCCGCGATCGAGCCCTGGCAGGAGGCTTCCCGGTGGCCGCCCGCTACCGTGGCGGTCGCGCGCAAGGCGTCGCCGCGCACGCAGCCGAGCACGTTCGTCATGGTCCCTCCGGCGCTGAAGCCGTAGGCGAAGACCCGCCCGAGGTCGATGCAGTACTCTTCGGCGATCGACTCGAGCATGGCGTCGAAGAAGGCGACGTCGTCGTTTTGGTTTCGCGAAGACCACGAGTTGTTGAGCCCGTTCGGAGCAGCCACGATGGCGTCGTCGCGAGAGCTGAACTCGATACCGAGCCCGCCGCTCAAACCGTTGCCGCCCGATCCGTGGAAGCGAAAGACGAGCGGATACGCCCGATCCGGGTCGTACGAGTCGGGCACCAGCAGGTGAAAGACGCGCCTCGTTCCCGCGACCTCGAGCTCGTGTTCCTCGAAGTCACCGCTTCCGCGGGCGCCCTTCCCGCATCCGGCGGAGCGTCCGCTGGTGTCCCCGTCATTGCCGGGTGACGCGCCGCCGCTCGGCGACGTCCCGCCGCTCGATGACGTCTCCCCACCCGACGCCATGCCGCCGCTCGACGGCATCCCGCCGCTCGACGGCATCCCACCGCCCGTTGACCTCCCACCGCCCGATGACCTCCCACCGCCCGACGCCACCCCACCGGGCGACGCCCCCCCGTTGGGCCCCCTACCCCCCGCGCCACATTTCCCCCCCGGGCCCCACCCCCCTTAACCGAAAACCCCCCA
>QGUH01000615.1 GCA_003242355.1 Pseudomonadota bacterium | reverse complement strand
GCCGGGCAGCGCTGGATCTGGTACTCGAGGCAGGGCCGTTTGCGGCTCGCGAGCTCCCGATCGCTGCAGCTTCGGAGCTTGAAGTGCTTCTCGACGAGGTGCAGCGTGCGCCGCGCCGCGGTGGCGGAGTGGTACGGCCCGAAGTAGCGCGCGCCGTCCGGCTTGGGGCGCCGCACGAGCTCCGGGCGCGGCCACTCGTGGCCGAGGTCGAGCCGGAGGCTCAGGTATTCCTTGTCGTCGCGGAGCTTGACGTTGTAGCGAGGCCGCCGCTCCTTGATCAGGTTGTTCTCGAGGATCGCGGCCTCTTTCTCGCTCCGCGTGACGATGGTCTCGAACGAGCCGACCTGGGCGCGCAGAAAGGGAATGAACGCGCGCGTGTCGCTGCTGCCCGCCTGGAAATAGCTCCGCACCCGCGAACGCAGGTTCTTGGCCTTGCCGACGTAGAGCAGCTCCCCTTTCCTGTCGGAAAACAGGTAGCAACCGGGCTCCGCAGGCAGGCTGCGCAAGCGGGCTTCGAGCTCGTCTTCGGGGTTGGGATCCGTCACGGCAGGGCCGTCCTCGTGGCGCACGGGCGTGCGCCCGTGAGCTTTCGTTCGTGCACCGATCTTGACAAGGCCCGCGGTTCGAAAAGGATGGCGCCATGCTCCAGCGCCTCGCCGCGAAGCACCGGACGTCCTTGTCGGTGGGCCTCGCGGTGGCCACGGGGCTTGCCGTCGGATTTTTGCTGGTGCCGCGCGCGCCGCAACCCGACGCGGGGCCGCCGCCCGCCGTCACGGTGCTCGGACGGCCGCTGCCCGAGGGGAACGCGGCGCTGCCGACCGCGCTGTCGATCGCTCGGGAGTACCTCGCGGCGCGTTTCGCGCTCGAGCTGCCCGAGGGGGGACGCCGCGAGCTGTACCTCGGCGAGCTCGGCGCAGAGCTCGACAAGGTGCACCTCGCCGCGCTCGTGCGGGCCGCGCGCAATCCGAAGAGCGCGCTCGTCGCCACCTTCCGCGCGCAGCGCACGGCGGAGGCGATCGCCCTGCCCGTGCCGATCGTGCTCGACCGCACGGTCGCCTTCGAGCGGCTGCTCACGCTCAAAGGGGAGCTCGATCGCCTGCCGGTCGACGCGCGCCTCGATCTCGAGAAGCGAACGCTCGTGAAAGAGACGCTGGGGCGAGCGCTCGACGTGGATGCGTCGATCGTGGCGATCGAAGCGGCGCTCCGCAGAGGCGAGCGGTCCGCGCGGCTCGTGTTCGTCGAGCGTCGACCGCAGCGCCTCGCGAGCCAGCTCGAAGGCGTGAAGTTCGACGCGGTGCTCGGCGCGTTCGAGACCCGCTACGACCGCGCGCAGAAGTACGAGGCGCGCACGTACAACCTCCGGCTCGCCGCTTCGAAGCTCGACGGCACGGTGCTTCTGCCCGGAGAGATCTTCGACTTCAACGAAGTGGTTGGACCACGGGACGAAGCGAACGGCTACAAGGTGGCCCCGGTGATCGCTCAGGGAGAGCTCGTGGACGGCATCGGCGGCGGCACGTGCCAGATCTCGGGCACCCTGCATGCGGCGGCGTTCTTCGCCGGGCTCGAAATCGTGGAGCGCTACTCGCACACGCGGCCGAGCTCGTACATCAAGCTCGGCCTCGACGCGACGGTGGTGTACCCGACCATCAACTTCCGGGTGAAAAATCCATTTTCCTACCCGGTGGTGCTGCACCAAACGGTGAAGAACGGGATCGTGCGTGCCGAAATCCTCGGCCCCGAGCGCAAGAAGACCGTGACGCTCGTTCGCCGGATTCTGTCGGCCACGCCGTACGAGCAAGTCGAGCGACCGGACAAGGAGCTGCCGCACGGTGTGCGCGTGCTCACGCAGCGCGGGGTTCCCGGGTTCAAGCTCCGGCGTTACCGCATCGTGCGCGAAGGTGCGCACGCGGTGCGGGAACGCTGGGACGACGTCTATCCGCCCACGCCGCAGATCATCCGCGTGGGAACGGGAAATCCCGATCGTAAAGCTTCGTTGCCGCCCAACGATTCACATTCGGAATATCTCGCCGACGAGTTGCTCGTGATGACTCAGGGTCCGGATCTCGATGAAGAAGTGGCGCGCGGGGAGACGTTCGAATCGCGCGAGCCGGGCCGCTTCGGGGCGGCCGGCTGGACCGAGAAGGCGGGCATGCCGCAGTTCCGAACGCGCGAGAGGACCCGGGGCGGCACCCAGGATAACCCAGCGAAAATAAAGGAAAAATCCGGAAAGCGAACCTGAGGGTTTGCCGGAGTGCTTGACTCGAACGGCGAGCTGGGCGATGACCCCGGCCTGGGAGAGGTCGGCGGCCCTGAGGTCACGAGGTCTCCGGAGCTACACCGGCTGGCCGGTCCACGAACCAATCATGATGAACACCGAAACTGTCGCAACCGCTCGTAAACCCAACGAAGAAAACGGCTCGGCGCGCAGCGCCGACTGGGACAACCCGCGCGTGGCGTCGATCCTTTCGGCGGCTGCCAAGTGCTTTGCCCGCAAGGGTTTCACCGCCACGACGCTCGCCGAGATCGGAAAAGAGCTCGGGCTTCGCAAGAGCATCGTCCACTACTACTTCGCGAGCAAGGCCGCCCTCATCCACGAGGTCCAGAGCTTTACGTACCATCGGTATCTCGACAAGCTGAAGGAGGCGACGCGCACGGGCGACGGCTCGCTGCAACAAGCGACCGACGCGCTCCGCGCACTCTGGGATGCAATCCAGAACAACAAGACCGGCACTGGCTTGAATATCGAGGTGTGGAGTGCCGCGCGCCGTGACGCCGAGTTGAAGCGCCGCGCCTCGGGGCTGCAGCGCGACGCGCGCCAGGTCATCCGCGACGCCATTGCGCCGCTCGCCAAGGGCGATGCGGCACGAGCCGAGGTGCTCGCCGCTCTCGTCCTCGCGGTCCTCAATGGCCTGAGCGTCACGGAGTACCTCGAGGGCGAGGACGCGAAGGTCCGCGAAGCGTACGAGCTGTTCCTCGAGCTGCTCCGTGCCGGCAATCCCGGCAACGGCAACGGCAACGGCAACGGCAGCAGCACCACGACCCCCACTCCGACGACCGCAGCCAACGGCAGCTGAGCGCCCGAACGGCGCCGATTCTCGAGCCCAGAGCGCCCCGCCGGACCCGTCCCGGCCGGCGGGGCGTCGCCGGCTCGACGCATCATCCCCCTGCTTCGAGCGCGCGCTCCGCGACTCGCGCGATTGGCCGCGCTCCGATGGTTCGGGCGCCGGCTCCGCGCCGCGCGTGATTCGGCCGCGCTTCCTCCCAGAGCACGCGCTCTGCGCGTGCGCTCACCCACCGCGGACGTCCGAGAGGGGGTGAAGCTTTGCCGTCGAATCGAACGGTGGGGCCGCGGCTCACGATGGGTCCGCGGTGGTCGCGCCACTGCGCATGGCGCCAATGTGTGTCTCCCTGTCGTCCTGTGCTCGTCGTTTTCCCCAATCGCTCGCTGCACTCGTTCTGTTCGCGCTGAATTGCAGTGAGCCGCCTCCTCCCACGGGCGGCAATTCGCCGAACGCTCAGGGTGGGATCGCGAGCGGGGGCGCTGCCGGGCTTGCGAGCGGCGGCGTTCCGAGCACGGGCGGCACCGGGCCCGCGCCGGGAGGCGCGCCGACGACCGGCGGCAGCGCGCCTACGGGCGGGAGCGAATCCACCGCTGGCG
>QGUH01000614.1 GCA_003242355.1 Pseudomonadota bacterium | reverse complement strand
TTTGTTTTTTTTTTTTCAAGGAGAAGAAGGCGTTCGGTGTTTAGTGCGGTCTCGTGGGGTCGGGGATTTGGAAAAGAGACAGCTTCGTGGGAACGCTCGCGGCGGACAACGCAGCGCAGCGCCTGCAGGGCATTCAGGACGCGATCGAAGGACACAAGATCGAAATCGTCGATCGGCGCGAGGACAACACCGACCGCGCCAAGGCGCGCTCCAACGTCGAGGACATCATCAACGCGCACCCCGATCTGAACCTGGTCGCGGGCCTGTGGTCGTACAACGGGCCGGCGATTGCAGCCGCCATCGAAGCCCTCGGAAAGAAAGGGAAAGTGCTGGCCGCCGTGTTCGACGAGGAGGAGGGCACGCTGCAGGGCATCGCGAACGGAACGATCCAGGTCACGGTCGTGCAGAAGCCGTTCCAGTTCGGTTACCTCGCGAGCAAGTGGATGCACGAGCTTTCCACCAAGCCGGAGGAGACGCTCAAGAACATTCCGCCGAACAAGGAGATTGACACCGGCGTCGAGGTCATCAACAAGGACAACGTCGCCGAGTTTCGGCAGCGGCTCGCAGAGCTGAAGAAGTAAGTCGGAAACCTCCCGGTTCGGGTGGGGCTGAACGCCCCCGGAGCCAGAGGTGACAGCGAAAAGACGACGGTGAGTTCGACGGCAGTACCTCTTCTCCGGATGAGCGGGATCACCAAACGGTTTCCCGGGGTGCTCGCGCTCGACGGCGTTTCGCTCTCCTTGCATGCCGGAGAAGTGCTCGCCCTCATGGGTGAGAACGGCGCCGGCAAGAGCACGCTGATGAAGATCCTGGGGGGCGCGCACACACCGGACGAGGGGCGCATCGAAATCGATGGCGCCCCCGTCGTCATCGACAGCGTGCGCACCGCCAAGCGCCTCGGCATCGCGCTCATTCATCAGGAGCTGATGCTGGCCCCGAATCTCGACGTGGCCGCGAACGTGTTTCTCGGCAACGAGGGGCAACGGACGCTCTTGCCGCTGCGCCGTGCGGCGCTCTACGAGCGCGCGCGGCCGTTGCTCGAGCGGGTCGGGTTGCGCGTGCCCCCGGGGCGCCCCGTTTCCACGCTCACCGCCGGCCAGATGCAGATGGTGGAGATCGCGAAGGCCCTCGCGCTCTCCGCCCGCATCATCATCATGGACGAGCCGACGTCGTCGCTCACGGCGGGCGAGTCCGAGCACCTCTTCAAGATCATCCGCCAGCTGCGCGGCGAGGGGATGGGCATCATCTACATCTCGCACCGGATGGAAGAGGTGATGGCGCTCTCGGATCGCGTGACGGTGCTCCGGGACGGGCGCTACGTCGGCGATCTGTTGCGGGACGAGATCAGCCACGACCGCGTCGTGTCGCTGATGGTGGGGCGCGAGCTCCGCCGCGATTACTTCCCCGAGCGGCCCGCCAAAATCGAGACCGAGGACGTGCTCGTGGTTCGGGACCTCGTGGTGCCAGGGGCGCCCGGAGGCGTCTCGTTCACCGCGAAACGCGGAGAGATTCTGGGCTTCGCAGGGCTCGTCGGCTCCGGTCGCACCGAGCTCATGCAGACCCTGTTCGGCGTCACGCCCGCCTTGGGCGGCACGATCGAGCTCGAGGGCAAGCCCTTCGCTCCGAAGCGCCCGCGCGACGCCATCGAGCGCGGCGTCTACCTCGCTCCGGAGGATCGCAAGCGCCACGGGCTCGTGTTGCCCATGTCCATCGCCGAGAACGTGTCGCTGCCCAACGTGAGCAGCTATGCGCGCTTCGGCTGGCTCGACCGCGTTACCGAGAAAAAGGTCGCCGAGAACGAGGTGAAGCGGCTACGCACGCGCACGCCGAGCGTGCGGCAACGCGTCGGAAACCTATCCGGTGGCAACCAGCAGAAGGTCGTGCTCGGCAAGTGGCTGGCGATGAACCCGCGGGTGCTCATTCTGGACGAGCCGACGCGCGGCATCGACGTGGGCGCCAAGGCCGAAATTTACCATCACATGGCTGCTCTCGCCGAGCAGGGCATCACGATTCTCATGGTGAGCTCCGACATGGAAGAGGTCATCGGCATGAGCGACCGCGTGGTCGTCATGCACGAACGCAAGATTAACGGCATCTTGCCGAGGGAAGGCCTGACCGAGCAGCGCATCGCCGGCCTCATGACGGGCAAGAAGGAAGACGAGGAGCAGGCGGCATGAGACGAGAGCTCGGCATGAGCATCGCCCTGGTCGTGATGTGCCTGGGGCTGTTCGCGTCGAATCCGGACTTTCTGGGGCAGTCGAACGCGATCAACCTGCTCCGGCAGATCTCGATGCTCGGGATTTTCGCGATCGGGATCTCGTTCGTCATCATCACGGGCGGCATCGACCTGTCGATCGGGTCGGTGATCGGCCTCACGGGCGTGTTGATCGCGAAGATCTCGTCGCCGGCCGCGGGCGGGATGGGCCTTTCGCTCTGGATTGGCATTCCGGTGGCGCTCGCGGTGGCCCTCCTCATCGGCTTGATTCAGGGGCTGCTCATCACGCGGCTCTCGCTCCAGCCCTTCATCGTGACGCTCGGGGGCATGCTGCTCTTGCGCGGCATCTCGCAGACGATCGTCGAGGGCGGCACGCTGAGCCTCGGCGGCTCGCCGCTGCTCGACCTCGCCAACGGCGGCTTCCTCGAAATCGGTGGCGACCCGCTGATTCCGTATCCGTTCCTGATCTTCGCGGCGGTGATCGCGCTCGGCACGTACGTGCTGCATTACACGGTGTTCGGGCGCTACCTGTACGCCATCGGCGGCAATCGCGATGCGGCCGCGTACTCCGGCATCGACGTCAAGCGCGTCGAGACCGCAAGCTACGTGATTTCGGCGGGTCTCGGCGGTGTCGCGGGCGTCTGTTACGCCTCGTACATCGGGCAGATGTCGCAGCAGGTCGGCGTCGCTTACGAGCTGTACGCCATCGCGGCCGCGGTGCTCGGCGGCTGCTCGCTGCGCGGCGGCGAGGGCACCGTCCTCGGCGTGGTCATCGGCTCCGCGGTGATGCGCGTCATCGACAACGGCATCAACATGTTCCAGCTGCCGTACGTCGACGACGAGGGGATCCCGCGCACGTTCCGCCTCGACCCGAACTGGACGTTCGTGATCATCGGCACCGTGATCCTCGCGGCCGTGATCCTCGATCAGGTGGCGCACCTGGTTCAGGCCAAACGCAACTTGCGGCGCGCCGGAGGCCCGGCGCCGCCAGCCACACCCTCGGTCCAGCCCACGGCCACCGAAAAGCCAACGGCCGACGCGTAACCGCGAGCCCCGATTCACCTCGGGGCGTGCGGCGAGGTTTCGCCGCGAAGCACGCGGTGACGCTTGCCCGGTCTCGTCCGACCGGCGGTGGACTCGGTGGCTGATCGAGCGGGGGCGACGGGTTGCGGGGCCGCGCGCGCTCTACGGTCTGCCGTGGCCCCTCCTCCGACCATGGCGTTCGCGGGGCTCGCGCTCGCCGCTTCGGGCGCGTCAGGGGCGCAAAACCACGATGGTCGGCGTGTGTCGGGACGGGATCAGCCGGATCCCGTGCCAGCCCTCGGGCATTGGCGGGGCCGTGAAGTGGCACAACCACCTCGCGCCCACCGGGGGGGGGTTGATGGCCCCCCCGCCCTTGGGGGGCCCCCCGCTGTCGTGCCCGGACGCGGCGTGGGTCGCGTGCG
>QGUH01000613.1 GCA_003242355.1 Pseudomonadota bacterium | reverse complement strand
CGGGCGGGGCTGGGCGAGGCCGTGGGGGGGGGGCCAAGGCAGGAGCTCGGCGAGTTCCGCCTCGGGCTCTTCGATCGTTTCGCGCTCGAGCGCGCGATCGATGGCCGCTGCCTCCACACCGCGTGCCGCGAGCTTTGCGCGAATGGCGAGCCGCGAGGCACCGCGCGCCCGCAAGCGCCCGAGCGAGACTTCCGCCAACCGGTTCTCGTCGAGAATGCCGGAGGCCGTGTAGCGCGCGACGAGCGCCTCGATCAGCGGTCGCGCCCGCACGGGATCTCCGGGCTCACCCCGCTTGCGGATCCACCGCTCCAAGTGACGAACGAGCTTCTCCCGCGGCGCGTCGTAGCGCTCCAGGTAGCGCAGCGCCGCCTCGCCGAGCGTCGTCTCGTTCACCGGCACGCGCTCCGGAGAACGCCGCCGCGAGGGTTGGGCGGAGTCGCGCTCGTCGGGCGCGCGGCGGCGGCGCGCGGGCTCCCGGGCCATGGCTCGCCGGCGCGAGCGCCTCAGCCGCCGCGCTTGAGCTCGTTCAGCACGAGCTTGCTGACGGCCTTGAGCGTTTCGAACACGCCCATGCCGGTACGCGCGTTCGCCTCGAAATCCGGCACGCCCGTCGGGTTCAGGAGCGCACGCAGCTCCTCGACGGGAACGATGTTCGGCAAGTCGCGCTTGTTGTACTGGATGACGTACGGAATCTTGTCGAGCGAATAGCCCTGCTCGGCGAGGTTGGTGCGGAGGTTGTCGAGGCTTTCCTGATTGGCTTCGAGGCGCTCGATCTGCGAGTCGGCCACGAAGATCACGCCGTCGACACCCTTGAGGATGAGCTTGCGGCTCGCGTCGTAGAACACCTGACCCGGCACCGTGTACAGGTGGAACCGGGTCTTGAAGCCGCGGATCTCACCGAGCGCGAGCGGCAGGAAGTCGAAGAAGAGCGTCCGCTCGGTCTCGGTGGCAAGGCTTATCATCTTGCCTTTGGCTTCGGGATTCGTGCGCTCGTAGATGTACTGCAGGTTCGTGGTTTTTCCGCAGAGACCCGGTCCGTAATAGACGATCTTGCAGTTGATCTCCCGGGCCATGTAGTTGATGAAGCTCATCGCCCGGCCTCAGTCGTTGAAGAGATTGTCGATGTCCTCGTCGGTGATCTCGGCGAAAGGTGAGTCGCCACCGGGTTCCTGAACCTTCCTGAGCAACTGTTCGAACACGCGGTTCAGCTCGTCGCTCGCCTTGCGGACGCGCAGTCGAACCAGGCCCAGGCTCGACTTGGAATCGAAGATCACCACGAGGATCACCCGGTTTCCGACGAGCTGGATGTGGATGTTGGCCTTCTCGCCCTCGTGGAACTGCGTCGCGAACTCGTTCTCCCGGAGGAGCTTGGCGATGCCGCCGGTCGCCGCGATGTTGCCGGCGGTGAGCGACGCGAGGGAGGTGGTGTCGATGTTCTCGACCTCGCCGCTCGCCGCAATGAGCTGACCGTTCTTGTCGACGATGAAGACGACCTTGGCGTTCGCTTCCCGTACCAAGCGGTCCACCACCGCCTGGATCTGGTTGAACTCCTCTTCGTACATCACCATCTGCGGGTTCACCATCGCTCGCCTCCGAGAACCCCGCGGGCGCTTCCGACCGACTGAGCAGGAGTTCTCAACAGCCGCCGGCACAGCCGGCAAGTGCGCCAAAAGCTCGTAACGTTCAACGTTTCTATATGACCGCCTCGGTGCCAGCAACAGGATCCTGAAGCACTCGGATACCTGCATACACCCCCGTCCATGCTGCGGCGCCGAAGCGCGCGCTCTGCCCTTTCCGGCGGGGACCGGGACGGCGTGATGCCGTGCCCGTCGGCCGAGCCGGTCGGCGGCGGGCGTCGATACTTGCGTGCGCACTTTCGAGCAGCTACCCGAACGGCGTGAACGGCACATGGAGCGCCTTTCGCGCGCCCGGTTCCTCGGTTCGCGCCTCGGCGCCGGCTCTCTCCTCGCCCGAAGCGCGGGCGCGAGGAAGCGGAGAACGACGACGGCAGCCGTTCTGCGCACCCGACCCAAGCGCACGTACATCGACGCGACGCGGAGCTCTTCCGCGCTTGACTCGCGCGCTCGCGCTGTTGGTGCTGGCGCTCGGTGTGCTCGCCGCACCGAGCGCGCGCGGGGCGGACGGGCGCTTTCATCCGGAGCTCGCGCGCGCCGCGGCCGCGCTCGCGCGAACGCGGGGCGCCGAAGCGTACACGGCGCTCCGGCGCGTGTGGAACGCGTGGGATCGCGCCGATCCACTCCACGTCGAGGAGGTCTTGCTCGCGGCCACGAAGTCGCCGCGCCTCGGGCCGCCCGAACGCGCGTACGCCGCGACCCTGGCGGCGCTCGCCCGCGTCCGCCGCGGCGATCTGGCGGCGGCCCAGGCGCAGCTGCGCGCGCTCGGCTACCTGGATCGCTGGCTCGTCCTCGGCCCCTTCTCGAACGAGGGTAAGAGCGGGCTGTTCGCGACCCACGGTCCGGAAACCGAGCTGTCGGCGCCGATCACGCCCGCGAAACCGTATCCGGGCGCCGAGCGGCCCGTGCGGTGGCGCGCCGTCCCGAAGGACGCGTTCCCGTACGGGTTCCTCGATTTCGCGTCGCTGGTCCGGCCGGAAGCCAAAGTATGCGCGTTCGCGGCGAGCACCGTGCGGGACGGCGACCGGGCCGCCAAACGACGCCCCGTGACCGTCTGGGTCGGCAGCGGTGGCGCGTTCCGTATGTTTTGGAACGGCCAGGAGGTCTTCGCCCACGACGCGTACACGGCGCACGACTTCGATCGAATCGCCGTCACCGTCCCGCTCGAGCCCGGCCCGAACCTGCTCGTGCTCAAGGTCTGCGGTGAAGACCGCGCTCCCGTGATTTCCGTCCGGGTCGGCGATGCCCGCGGCGCGCCCATCGCGGGGCTTTTCGTCTCGAACGACCTCGCCGACGTCGCGGCCGCGACGGAGCGCGGCGCGGCGCCCGCTCCCGCGGCGCGTCTTCCCCAAGCGGTGGAGGGGCCCGTGCAGTGGTTCCGGCGCATCACCGACCGCGAGGGAGCGAGCGCCGCGCAGCTCGAGGCGCATGCGCGCTACCTCGACTCGACGGGGGGCGACGATCCGGCGCGGCATCTCGCGCGCGACCTCGCGCAGCGCGCCGCCGAGCGCGAGCCGACGATCGAACGGTTGCTCCTCGCGGGCAAACTCTCCGAAGATCGCAATCGTGCGAACGAGTGGCTGACGGAAGCCGAGAGGCGCGTCGCGGCGTCGGGCGCGCCGAACCGCGACGTGCTCCTCGCGCGGGCGTACCACCGCCGCGGCAGCCCGAACTTCCGTGAAGCATTGCCCTACTTCGAGCGCGTGCTCGCGCTCGATCCGACCGATCTCGACGCCCTGCGCGGCCTTTTGGAGCTGTACAACTTGGCCGGCCTGCCGCGCACGGCGCTCGCGCGCATCGAGCGCGCGGTCGAAGCGCGACCGCACTCGGTGGGCCTGCTCGCGCTCTACGCCGCCCAGCTTCGCTTGCTCGGTCGCACCACCGACGCCGACGAGGTGGAAGCGCGTTACAGCGGATTCCGCTTCGACGACCCCGGGTACCTCGGTCAAACGCTCGAGCTCGCCCTCGAACGTCGAGACCGCGCCGCCGCCGAGCGTTGGGCCGAGCGCCTGCTCGCCGTCGAGCCG
>QGUH01000612.1 GCA_003242355.1 Pseudomonadota bacterium | reverse complement strand
ATTTTGTCCGGGGGCTTTCGGTGTTGCGGGGGCGCGTGCTGAAACGAACGCCGCTGCACGAGGGCTTCCAGTTCGCCGCCAAGAGTTGGCTGAAACCGCCGGGCACGCTCGGGTTCTCGACGCTCGAGTGGTTGCCGGCGCGCGTGCCCGGTCACGTGCACCTCGACCTCGTGCGTGCGGGCGTGATCGCGGATCCGTTCGAGCGGGCTCACGAGCTCGGCTGCCAGTGGGTCGACGAGGAGGATTGGATCTATCGCACGTCGTTCTCGTTCGAGCCGGATCCGGAGCTGCCCCGGCGCGTGCTGTGCTTCGAGGGGCTCGACACCGTGGCGACCGTGCGCCTGAACGGCGAAGTCGTCGCCGAGCACGACGACATGTTCGTGCCGCTCGAAATCGACGTGAGCGCGCGCCTCCGAACCGGCGTGAACGAGCTCTCCGTCGAGCTCGCGTCCGCGGCGCGGATCGGGCGCGAGCGCCGCGCGCGCTACCTCGCGCAGGAGGGGTTGCCCGAGACGGTGGAACGGTTTCCGGAGCGTGCGTTCGTGCGCAAGGCGCAGTACATGTTCGGTTGGGATTGGGGGCCGCGCCTCGTCTCGGCCGGCATCTGGAAGCCGGTGACGTTGATCGAGCACCGCGGACGCATCCGGAACGTGCGCGTGGTGCAGCGACACGAGCAGGGCGTCGTCGAGCTTCGCTTCTTCTCCGACGTGGAGGGCGAGGGAACGGTGCTCCACGCCGTGGAAGGGCACCCGGAGCTGGTCGAAGACGGAAAGCCCGTGCGCGTCGAGAAGCCCGAGCTCTGGTGGCCCGCGGGTCACGGCGCACAGCGGCTCTATCGCGTGAAGAGCCTGCTCGTCCCCGAAGGCACGAAAGCGACGGGAGACCTCGAACGGAGCGCGCTCGACGTGCACACGATGCGCATCGGGCTGTGTCGGATCCGCCTGATTCGCGAGCCCGATCGCTTCGGTGAGTCGTTCCAAGTCGAGGTGAATGGTCGGCGCATCTACGTGCTCGGCGCCAACTGGATCCCCGAGCACTCGTTTCCGTCCGTCGTGTCGGGGGATCGCGTGCGTCGGGCGCTCGAGCGCGCTCGGGACCTCGGCATGAACATGCTGCGCGTCTGGGGCGGAGGCCTGTACGAGAGCTCCGCGTTCTACGACGCGGCAGACGAGCTCGGCTTGCTCGTGTGGCAGGACTTTCCGTTCGCGTGCAGCTATTACCCCGACGACGCTGCGGCCCAGGAGGCGATTCGTGCGGAAGCGCGCGCGGAGGTCGCGCGCATCCAGCATCACGTGAGCCTCGCGCTCTACTGCGGGAACAACGAGAACCTGACCATGTGGGAGGACAAGTGGGGCGTCGCCGCGAACCACCCTCCCCGGTACTACGGCGAGGCGATCTACGAGCGTGTGCTGCCCGAGGTGCTCGAAGAGCTCGATCCGGAGCGACCGTACGTGCCCTCGTCGCCGTGTGGCGGTGAGCGCGCGAACTCCGGAGGCAGCGGCGATCAACACTACTGGGACGTGTGGCACGGCCGGGGCGACTACCCGTTCTACGCGGATTCCACGGCACGTTTCGCCTCCGAGTTCGGTTTCGCCGCCGCGCCGGGGCCGCGCGCGTTCGCCCGCATGCTGCCCGACGTGCCGGAGCCGCTTTCCCTCGACGTGCGGCACCCGATCGCACGCTTCCACGACAAGACGGCGAAGGGCTACGACACGTTTGTCGGATACGTCGAGCTCCACTATCCGCGGGCGCAGAACCTCGAGGAGTGGATGTACACGTCGCAGCTCAACCAGCGCGACGCGCTCCGCTTCGCGATCGAGCACTACCGGCGCTCCGAGTTTTGCCGAGGTACCTTGATTTGGCAGCTCAACGACTGTTGGCCGGTGCAGAGCTGGGCCGTGATCGACTCGGAAGGCGAGCTCAAGGCTGCCGCGTACGAGCTCCGGCGCCTCTACGACCGAGCGCTCGCGAGCATCGAGCGGGTCGGGGATGCGGTGCGGTTGTGGACGGTGCTCGACGACGTGAAGGGGCCGCTCGTCGACACGGCCGTGATCGAGGTGCGCGCCCTCGCGGACGGCCGCGTGCTCGCACGGACCTCTGTGGAGGTGACGGTCGAGTCGGCGAAGCCGCGCATCGGGACGGAGCTTTCCGTCGCCGAGTTCGATCCGACGACGGTGTTCGTGGTCGGCAGCTTCGGCGGATCGCGCACGGTGCGGCTGCTCTGTGAGCCCAAAGAAGCGCGCGTCCCCACGCCGACGATCCGCGCGCGCCTCGACGGCCCGAGCCTCGTGGTCGAGAGCACGACGCCCGTCTTCGACCTCTACCTGTGGGACGCCGCAGGGCAGCTCACGCTCGACGACAATTTCGTGACGCTCGTCGAGCCGGGCCGCACGGTGCTTCGCGCGCGCGGCGAGCCGCGGCAGCTCATCGCGCGCAGCCTCGCAGGGCGTCACGCGGTCGAGCTCTTGCCCTGAGACGCGCGACCCTCGTCGAATCTGGACGCCGTGCTTCGCGAGTCGGGGCAGGTCGTCGGGGCTCGCCGCACTGGTGCACGCGAGCTGCTGCGAGGCAGCCCCATCGAACGAGAGCTCGAGCCGACGGAGGCGAGGGGGAGACCGAACGGGTTCCGGGAGCGCGTCAGACGACCCAGCGGGCGAGGACGCAGGTGATGTTGTCGGGCCCGCCGTTTTCGTTGGCGGCTTCGATGAGGCGCTGCGTGGCCGTGGGCAGATCGGGGTTCTTCAGGACGATGTCGAGCATCGCCTGGTCGGAAACGGGGCCGCACAGGCCGTCGCTGCAGAGGAGCAGAATGTCGTCTTCCTGCGGCAGCTCGAAGCGCGTGTCGACCTTGACGGTGTCTTTCATCCCGAGCGCCCGCACGATCACGTTCTTGTGCGGGAAGTTCGCGATCTCCTCGTCGGTGAGGCGCTTCATGCGCCGGTAGTCGTTGAGGAGGCTGTGATCTTCGGTGAGCAGCTCGATGCGCCGATTGCGGATGCGGTAAACGCGGCTGTCGCCGACGTGGGCGATGTAGATGCCGTCTTCGACGGCGAAGAACGCCGCGAGCGTCGTGCCCATGCCGCGCTGCTTCGGGTTACGCTGGGCCTGCTCGTAGATGCGCAGGTTACAGAGCTTGATCCCGGTGATGAGCCGGTTCTCCTCGTAACCCTTCGAGCGGTCCATCTTGTAGGGCCAGGTCCGTTCGGGGTCTTCGCACGTGGCGGCGAAGAATTCCTCGAGCGTGTCGACCGCCATCTTCGAGGCGATTTCGCCGGAGGAGTGCCCCCCCATGCCATCCGCTACGACATAGAGGCCGTACTCCGCCAAGATGGCGAAGTTGTCTTCGTTGTGAGTGCGCTTGCGGCCGACGTCGGTTTGGCCAGCAACTTCGATCCGGAGGGGCCCGTTCATGGGATGGCGCAGAGCCGAGGTATGATTTTCGCCGGCGGCTCGGGGGTTGTCAATTGCGGCAAGGCGGGGGCTCAGGGCGAGGCGGGGGCGCGGTCGAGGCGCCGCACGGCGCCGGCTTCCGCCACGAACACGACGTCGGCACGGCCGCAGAAGAGGCCGGGTTCGACGACCCCGGGGGTTTTCCGGGGGAGCCGATCGGTTTCGACGGGGCTGTTGGGCGGGCCCGTCGACACCGCTTAGATTTAGTTTCCG
>QGUH01000611.1 GCA_003242355.1 Pseudomonadota bacterium | reverse complement strand
AAAATGAATTATCGGTCCTGGTTCTGGTTCAGACCGGGTGCCTCGTGACGCACGTCGCGGACGTTCCGAGGCCCGTCCTCAAGTGGGCGGGAGGAAAGCGGCAGCTCTTGTCGGAGATCCTCCAGCGCCTGCCCGCGCACATGGCGACGTACTACGAGCCGTTCGTCGGCGGCGGCGCGGTGTTCTTCGCGCTCGCGGCGCGCGGGGCGTTTCGGCGCGCCGTGCTCTCCGACACGAACGCGGAGCTCATCAACCTGTACACCGCCTTGAAAGAGGACGTCGGTGGCGTCATCCGCGCGCTCGAAAAGCTTCGCGACGGGCACTCGACCGAGCAGTATTACCGCGTGCGCGCGAGCGTTCCGAAGTCGGAGACGGCCCGGGCGGCGCGCCTCATCTACTTGAACCGCACGGGGTTCAACGGCCTTTACCGCGTGAACAGCAAGGGCGAGTTCAACGTGCCGATCGGCCGCTACGCCCGTCCGCGCATTCTCGACGAGCGGCGTCTGCGCGCCGCCGCAGAGGCGCTCGCAACGGCCGAGATCGTGCTCCAGGATTTCGAAACCGTCTGCGCGCGGGCGCGCCGGGGCGACGCCGTCTACTTCGATCCGCCGTACTTGCCCGTGTCCCGCACGGCGAGCTTCGCCGAATACCAGGCGACGCCGTTCGACCTGCCGGAGCACGAGCGGCTCGCCCGCGTGTTCACGCGGCTCGCTGCGCGGGGCGTCGCCTGTTTGCTCTCGAACTCCGACACGAAACAAACGCGCGAGTTGTTCGCCAATCACCGCGTGGAGTTCGTTTCCGCGAACCGCGCCATCAACTCCGTGGCGAGCCGCCGCGGCGCCATTCGCGAGATCCTGGTTTCTCCGGCGCTCGATCACTCGACGCCGGAGAGGCGTCGAACGGCGGCGGCACGGCGGCCGTCCGGATAGCGGGCGAGGAACTCCGCCGCGCGCTTGCGCGCGAGCGCGGTCTCGCCCGCCCGTGCCCAGCTCTCGACCTCACGGGCGAGCGCATCTTCCGCGAGCGCTCCCTGCGTATCGAGCTCCTGCGCGGTACGGAAGGCGCGCGCCGCCTCCCGGGGTCGGCCGAGCTGATCGAGCAGCGTGCGGCCCAGCGTGAAGGCCGCGAGCGGCGCCCGGGCGTCGTTCGGATGGCGCCGGAGCAACCGTTCGAGAGGGGCCACGGCCCGTTCGGGCTGTCCTCCGAGGCGGGCGACGTCTGCCGCGAGGAGCAGCTCGTCCGGCGTGTCGCGCACGGCGTTCGGACCTTCCGCCACGAGCCGGTCGAGGGCCCCTTCGTAGTCGCCGCTTTCGGCCAACGTGCGCCACGATCGAGGTGCGGGGCGCGGCGCGGGATCGGACGGTTCCGGCAGGGCCGCCGCCGTCGGGGGCGGGGCGACGGCACTCGGGGGGTCCCGCGTGAAGCGTGCCGTTTCGCCGCGCCCGAGCTCCTGGTCTCCGCGCGCGGAGCTCACGCGCACCCGGCCGCGCTCGACCGCGACGTGCACCGAGTCTCCCTCGACGGTGACGGTGAACAGCGTGCCGAGCACCGTGATGCGAACGTGTCCGGCAATCACGCTAAACTCGCGATCTGGGCGTGAGGTCACCGAGAAGCGCGCCTTGCCGGCGGCGAGCCGCATGGCGACGGAGCTCGAGGACTCCGGAAGCGCCTCGACGCGCGCGTCGTTCGAGAGCAGCGTCACTTCGGAGCCGTCCGTCAGGCGGAGCACGCCGCTCGGCGCCGCGTTCGTCGTCGTTGCGGCCGGCGCGGGGGCAGAAGCCGTCTCGAGCGGTTCGCGCGACAGGCCGAGTGTCAGGGCCACGGCCGCCGCGAGCGAAACGAGGGCCACGACGGTCGCGCGGCCCTTCCGCTTCTGCGCATCGAGCGCGCGTTCGATGCGGTTCCGAACACGCTCTTCCCGCTCCGCGTTCCAGGTCGGCCGAACGCGGTCGCGCAGCATTTGGGTGTAGTGCGCACGATCACTCATCGGCGAACACCTCCGCGAGGGTTTCCGCGGCCGCGGCGATGCGCCGTTTCGCGGTGGCCAGGGAGCACCGCGAAAGCGCCGCGACCTGCTCGAGCGGCTCGCCTTCGATGTATCGCAACGTCCAGGCGATCCGCTGGCTCGGCGGCAAGCTGTCGAGCACGCGGTAAACGCGCGCGATCGTCGCGCGCTGTTCCGCGGTCGCCGCCGCGTCCGCCACCGACTCGTAGGAGACGGGATCGTCGAGACCCAAGAGTCGCCGCAGGCGGCGCCGTTCCAGTCGATGCCGGGCCGTGCGGACCGTGATGCGCGCAAGCCAGCCCTTCACGGCTCCCGGATCGCGGATGTGCCGGAGCCCTTTCACCGCTGCGAGGAACACCTCTTGAACGGTGTCGTCGACCTCCTCGTCGCGGCCGAGCAACCGGTGGGCGACGGCGGCCACGTACGACGAATAGCGACGAAACAGCGCGTCGAGGTCGAGGGTCTCCGGCACCGTGGTGAGCGGAGCCGCGAGGGGAACGACGCGCAGCGCGGGCTGGTCGCGAGGCATGCCTGCCCTCTCAGTGTGGACCAGGGCCCGGGACGGCTCATGCGGGCTCACGAATTTCCTTCCTGAGCCGAACTGCCGCCCCCGCCCCACCGAGCGGGGTGATGCAACCGCTCGTCTCCACCTTTTCCGCGGGGTTCGCGCATCCCACGCTCCCGTTGCCGCCCCCGGGGCCGGCCGAGACGCCCGGTCACGGCGCGTACCCGATACCGATCTGAACGCTGAACCACGAGCCGCGCAGGCTCGCCTCGCGCGCCCCGGGCAGGGGGAGCACGACGTATCCCACCTCACCCGAGAAATCCGCAGCGAGCCGACCCGGGAGCTCGACGGCGAGCGACGTGGCTGCGAGCGGCCACCCCCACGGGGCGACCGTGGCGCCGCCCTCGCTGCCGGTGGTGGTCGCGACGAACCCCGCACGCAAGCCCGCGCCGAGGCGCGCGATGAGTGGGCCGGAGCGCTGATAGAACAAGAGCCACCCGCCGAGGGTTCCGGTGCGCAGCCCGTAGCGCCGAATGTCCGTCTCGACGGTGCCCGATTCGACGAGGGCGTCCACCGTCCAGCTGATCGCCGCAAACCGTTCCTCGCTGAGGCGCACGCCACCGCCCCAGAGCCGGTTCGAGGAGCCGAAGAACGATCGCATCGAAGCGATCCCGAGCACGCGGAAGAAGCGATCGTGGCTCGTCCTCTCCGCGGGGCTCGCCGAGCTCGGGGGCCATCCACCCGGTTGCGGCGTCGCGGCGATCGGGCGCACCTTCTCGCGCACCACGGCGCGCGCGGCATTGCGGAGGGGCGCGGCGGGCTCCGGCCCGGACGGCGGGACGCGGGGCGACGGGTTGGTCTCGAGCTCCGCCCAGCTCGACAGCACGAGCTCGGAAGCGGCGAGCGCGACGAGGCGTGCGCGAACGCTGCGTTCGAGCGCGCCGAGATCGAAGGAGCGTTCGACGGTTTTGCGCGTGAGCGGATCCTCGACGCGCACGACCACCTCGAGGCCCACGCACCGGATGCCGACGAAGGTGATGCTCGGTCCCGTCCGATCGGCGGGTGCCGCCCCGAGCTCCACCGCGAGCAAGTGGCGCACCTCCTTCTCGTCGAGCTCGCCACAGTCGGACACGCCGACCCATACGGGCGGCGCTT
>QGUH01000010.1 GCA_003242355.1 Pseudomonadota bacterium | reverse complement strand
TCGTGATCTGGCCGGTGTTTCGCGGCGACGAGACGCGCGCGCCCATTCTCGAAGCGATCGAGCGCATCGCGACGGCCCTGCGCGCCGAACGCTTCGGCGGCCGCCCGATCGAGGTCGAGACCGACCTGCGCGACGTCGGCGGCGGCGACAAGCAGTGGGAGTGGATCAAGAAGGGCATCCCGCTGCGCATCGAGATCGGTCCGCGCGACATCGCGGGGCAGACGGCCATGCTCGCGCGGCGGGATCGCGGGCCGCGCGAGAAGGAGAACGTCCCGTTCGCCGAGCTGCCGCGGCGGATCCCGGAGCTGCTCGAGGAGATGCAGCGCGGGCTGCTGGAGCGCGCGCTCGCCTTCCGCGACGCGCACACGCGCGCGATCGACGACCGCGCCACGTTCGACGCGTTCTTCACGCCGAAGAACGTAGAGAAGCCCGAGATCCACGGCGGTTTCGCGCTCGCGCATTTCTGCGGGAATCCCGCTTGCGAAGCCGAGATCAAGGAATCGCTGAAGGTCACGATTCGCTGCGTTCCCCTCGACGACGTCCGCGGCGCCCGCGACGGTCACGTCAAGGAGCGCGGGCGCTGCATCGTCTGCGGCGGCGAGAGCGCCCAGCGCGTCGTGTTCGCGAAGAACTACTGAGGCGACGCCGTCGCGGGTCGTCGCCCTGCCCTACCCGTTCGGTCGTTCGCGGCTGGGGCGCGTCGTCGCTCTCAGTCGTGGAGCTGCTGGGCGAGATAGCGCTCGCGGCCGATCTCGCCGATGAGATGCAGCTGCGTCTCGAGCCAGTCCACCGCGTCTTCTTCGTCGACGAGAATCGATTCGAGCAGCTCGCGCGTTCCGGCGTCGTTCTTGGCGAGGCACAGCGCGATGGTCTGCTTCAGGCGCGCGAGCGCCTCGAGCTCGAGCTGGAGGTCGACCTTGTGGATCTCGACGGGATCTTCGCCGACGCGTACGGGATTGAGCCGCTGCAGATTGGGGACCCCCTCGAGGAAGAGGATGCGCTGGATCACGCGATCGGCGTGCTTCATCTCCTCGATCGATTCCTCGCGCTTCTTCTTCGCGATGCGCTCGTACCCCCAATTCTCCAGCATCCGGTAGTGGACGAAGTACTGATTGATGGCGGTAAGCTCGCTCGTCAGGATCTCGTTGAGGGCATCGATGATCTCGGGATCTCCACGCATGAACGGCTCCTTCGTTCCCTCTACCAAGGATCCGGGGTCGGCCAAAGCGCAGCGCGTCTCGATTCGACACACCCCGTCATCGAGCGGCCGGCCACTGCGGCGCGGAGCCCCGTTCCGGCCCTGACGGCGCGGCCCGAACGGCCCAAACGGGCGTGTCGGCCTGGCGGCCACACCTCGTTTGGCAGGTCGGCACGCGCCGCGCCTCGGTCGCCCGAGCCCTCGTTCCAGCCTGGTCGTAAGCCGCCGCGTTTCCTGATATTGACTATCACTTGCAGGAAGGTAGACTCGCTGACGAAACGGAATGCTGGTCTGCCACTGCAAGCGCGTGTGTGATCGAACGATTCGCCAGTGCGTCCTCGAAGGCGCCCGCTCCGTCGATCAGGTCGGGGCCGCTTGCCGGGCCGGCACGGGATGTGGCGGGTGTCGACCGCTGGTCGAAGCGCTGATCGAGCTCGAGGTGCGGCGGCGCGAGAGCGGCGCTGGCCCGACGCCGTCCGACGACTACGTCGCGCACATCTGACCCGCCCGAGTCTCCGACCGTTTCCGCGAACGCTTCGACGGCTCGCGCCGCGGGCGCTCGTGCCGTTGCGCCGAGCTTCGGTACGAGTGAATGCCGTGCCGTTTTTTTTGGGGAACACGCGGGGACTGCGTGCGAGTTACGCCGACAAGGCGTCACAGTGCTTCTGCCGTAAGCGAATGGAGCGAGATCTCCTACAAAAATACGGCGGCGGAAGGTCGTGGGTCTTTCCATCCCTCGTGAGCTCGGGCAGCCTACGCATTCGATGCGACAAGAGAGGGTTGCGGAGGCGCTGGGACCGAGCGTTGGCGCACCCGACACGCAGGCCCCAGAAGAAACGATCGTGCGCAAGACACGGCGCTCGACGCGGCCGCGCAGCATTCGTGTGGCCCGTTCGACGCGTGACGAACGAGCGCGAGCGGCTCGTCGCGCGCTGGAGCTCGAACGCGAGCTTCAGCGTCCACGTCGTCGCTCGGAGTGCATTTCCGGGCCGCGGCCATGTCCGTACGTCGCGTGCAAACACCATCTGTATCTCGACGTGTCGCCGACGACCGGCACGATCAAGCTCAACTTCCCCGAGCTCGAAGTGTGGGAGCTCACGGATTCGTGCGCCCTCGACGTGGCCGAAGAGGGACCTCAACCCGTCGAGCGCACGAGCGAGCTCCTGAACGTCACGCGCGAGCGCATCCGACAAATCGAGGCCCTGGCGCTCGCGCGCTTGGCCACCATTCGCGACGTACAGCTGCTTCGCGACGTGCCGGACAACACCAAGGCGGACACCCTCGGCACCGCGCTCTCGCCCCGCCGCCTGCGAGCAGCCAACGCGCTCAAGCGCGTGAAATAGTCGACCGCTCGGCGCACCCGATCGAACGACTCGTTACGCGAACCGTCCCGCAATGGCGCGCGAGCCACTCGACGAGACCGAGCGGCTCGGCGAACGCACTCCACCAATCCGAGTCGGTCGCCCGCTCAGGTGTAGAGCGCGTGAGCCAATAGCCCGAATGCGGGTCCCGCGATGTGCGGGAAGATCCACCACGCGACCAGCAACCCGAGGAGCTGGAGCATCGGGTTCTGGCGCAAGCGCTCGTAGAGGGAGCGGACGCCGCTCGGCCCGAAGCCCTCGACCACGGCAGCCCCGTCGAGCGGGGGAACGGGGATGAGGTTGTACAGCCCCAAGATGATGTTGAGCTGGAGGAGCACGCTCAATGCGAGGCCGGTCGCCCCCAACCAGGAGCTGAACTCGTAGCCCTCGGGAAGGCGCACGAGGCCGACGCTGGTTCCATCACCGCCGAGGTGAAAGACCCCCGCGGCGGTCAGCACGCGGATGGCAACCAGCGCGATCCCGGCGAGCAGGAAGTTCGCCGCGGGGCCTGCCAACGACATCAAGGCGCGCCGCCGCGGATGCCGCGCTCCCCAGTAGGGATCGTACGGAACGGACGCCCAGCCGATCATCCACCCGAGCTGAAGGAAGCTGATGATGGGGACGAACACCATCCCGAACGGCTCGCGCCGGATGTGCGGCAACGGGTCGAGCGTGACGTGGCCGAGCGAATACGCGGTGTCGTCTCCCCCGCGGTGTGCGACCAGCGCGTGCGCGGCCTCGTGGCACGTCGTGCTGAACACGAACACCAGGTACCAGACGAGAAACTCCGCGAACACGTGCATCGGGCCGCCGCGAGCCTAGTAGCGCGCCCCGAACCTGCGTTCCACATTTCTCCCCGCGCTCGGGCGGGAAGACTCGCATTCGAAGCCGCCAGGAGCGCGCCTGCGCCGACCACCCACGAATGAGGCGGAGGAGCCTGAGTTTCCGTTGCGGAATGCGCGGGCCGCCCAGTACCCTCGCGGTCATGTTGGGGTTTCTTCGAACGGTTGCGGTGACGGCTGTCTTGGCAGCGGCCTGCGGCGGCCCGAGCTCGCGCCTGATTACGGTGCGCTCGCCCACCGGGAGCGGCCCGGTGACCTTCGAGGTCAAGAACAACACCGACGTGCCCATCAACGAGCTGTACATGGCCGACTCCGCTGCGGTGGAAGCCGCGAAGCGCGTCGACCCGAACTCCCCTGAAGGCCATGCGATCTGGGGGGCCGACCGGTTGACGGCCGCCATTCCAACCGGCGTGCGGGTGGAGATCTCGGTCGATCGACCGGGCCGCTACGACGTGCGCGCGCTCGATCGCGATCGGCGCGAGCAGCACGTTGCCCGCCTCAATCTCCAGGCGGGCGGCCGGTACATCCTCGAGCTGAACGAGGGTGGCTGGCGCGTTCGGTAGCGCCGCAACCCCCGAAAGACCCGCGATCGCGGCCTCGCAAGTCCGCGAAATTGTGGACGAGAGGTGCATCATGATGAATGATGCGCGCATCATTCACGATCATTCGAGGGCACCTCGATGGGCTGGCTCCGGGACCTAATCGCGGCGAGCAACGGCTCGGTGAACAGTCTGGGCCAGCTCGCCGCGGAAGCGCTCGGACAGCCTGAGTGGCCCGCCGAAGTCCGCATCCAACAGCGCTCGCTCGCCGCGCTCCTGAGCAAGATCGATCGCGGCCAAGAGGTCGGCTGGCTGCTCGAGCGTCCTGGAGTCCAACGGGCCCTCGCTCGGGTGCTCGACCTGAGGGCCGAGGACGTGGCGCGGGAAGCGCGCGCTCACGAAGACGAGTCGGAGCGAGTCGCGGCGCGCCTGATCCGGCTCCGTGACCTGCCGGCGGCGCGACCGTTGGACCTGGCGGTGGAGGCACTGCCCTCCGGTGTGCCCGAGGCGCTGCTCCTCCCCCCACCCCACGCCTGTTGGTGGCTGGCTCCGAGCGGCTCGGGCCGCACCCTGCTGGGGCGTTGGCTGGAGGCCCGTGGCCGGGCCCGTTTCTTCGAGGGACGGCTCCCCGGGTCGGACGAGGTGCCCGAGGGCGGTCGCGTGTATATCGAGCTCCCCGAGGCGCCACGGGACGGCGAGGTTCCACGGCCGGAGCCGGGATGGGTCGTCGCGGCGCCTTTCGCGCCGCCGCCCGACTCGGGGTTCGAGCTCGTTCGCTCACCGCCGCTGGCTTCCGTGCTCGGTCCCGTTTTGCGGTGGGCCCGGGAGCGGCTGCCCGCGGATACACCCGTTCGCGCCGACACGGTCGAGCCCTGGCTCGCCGAGCGCATCGAGCGCGGCGAAGTGCGCACGCTCGGGGAGCTCCTCGGCGTCGTCGGAGCCCTCGACGAGCTGGGCTCGCGGGCCAGCGAAACGCGGAGCCTCGAGCGACTGGCGCGCCGCCACGTCGAGCAACGGCTCGCCCGCACCCTGGATCCGGGCGCGCCCCACGCGAGCTGGGTTCGCAAGCAGGGCTTCGACGCTCTCGTCGGCATCGCCGAACGAGGCCTGGTCGATTTCGACGCAGACCTCTCCCAGCCCCGCTCCTTCGAAGAGTGGCTCGAGCTCATGCCGCCCGAGCTCGAACGCGGCGTCGACGTCGACTGGGTGCGACTCTCGCTCAAGCGCGCCGACGCTTCCGTACGCGCCGTGGAGGTGGAACGGGCGGCCCGACGCCTTCCACCGGGCGCGTACCGGCTGGTGACGGCGCTGGAGCACGCGGGCCTGTTGCTGCGCCATCGCGACGAGCGGCTCGCGCTCGAGCCGGCCTGGGTGCGGCGCGTCGCGCTCGACCTCGCCGTGAAGCGCTTGATCCAGCGCTCGCCTTTGGAGTGGGGCGAAGCCTTGCTGTGGCCGCGCTCGGCGACGCTCGTGGCGCGCGCGCTGCTCGACCGCGCCGTTCGGGTCGGCCCGGGTCTGCTCGAGCCGGTCCTCGATCTCGAAATCGACGATGAGCCCGCCACGGCGGCCGTGCTGGACGCGGCGCTGCGCATCACGGGGATTGCGCGCCTGCTCGGTGCCGAGCCCTCGCAAGAGCTGCTCGAGGGCATTTGGAGCGAAGCGGAGCGCCTCGCGCTGTGCTTCGAGGACGAGCTGCCGCTCTCGCGCGTTCAGGCCGCGCCGCGCGGCCCGAGCGGTGCGGATACGGACGCCCTCGGCGCCACGCTGCTCGAGGCCGGGACCTTCCACCTCGCCGCGCTCAGCGTGTCGGAGGTCCTCGGGCCTCGGAAGCGCACGCGACTCGCTGCGCTCGTGCCGTGGCACGACTCGCAACCCCATGCCGCGCTCGCCGCCGTCTACGACGCCATTCACGCGGCGCTCGCCAGCGCGCCGCCCTGGCGCGAAGGCGCCATTCGGCTCGTGGCGCGCGTGCGCGCCGTCATCGGGAATGCGCGCGGGCCGGATCGGCCGCACGTGCTCGAATGGCCCGCGGAGATCGTCGACGAGGTGCACCACGAGGTCTTGTCGATCGAGACGCTCGAACGCGCTCCGCTGAGCGGCGAGCTCGTGCGCGACGTGCTCGCCCTCGCGCGGGCACGGGGGCTCTCACCGCGCGCCGTGGCGCACGCGTTCTGGCAATCCTGGGAGGAGGCGGGACGCCCAACGACGCGTCTGCTCGAGCCGACCAGCGCGCTTGCGCCGCTCCTGTTCCAGCACCTGCCGGGCGCGGTGCTCGAACGCTGGCTCGGCCAGACGGAAGCGGTAACGCTCCCCTACGAGCTCTTGGGCGAGGAGGCGTGGCACGTGGCCGTGCGCTTTCCAGCGGTGGTGGGCGACGCGAACGCGCTCGCGGTCCTGCCCGTCGAGTTGCTCGAGACGGTCGTGCAGCGACTGCGCGCGTTTTCGGGCCTCGGTGCGGGCGCCGCGGTGCTCTGGCGCCGCGCTGCGGACGCGTGCCTCGACGCGCTCGATCGCGAGCTCGACGCCGCGCACACCGACGAAGGAGTGCTCGTAACGTTGCTCGACACGGTGCCGCCCGAGCACGTGCCGTCGGTGGTGGCCGCGCTGCGCACCGGGGATCGCGCGCGGCGCCTGGGCTCCCGCGCGCTCGACGGGGTGCGCCGCTTCCTCCACCGCGCGAGCGCCGCGCGCCGCGACGGCTGGCGGCTCGCGTACGAGCTGCTCGCGCTGATCGAGCGCGATCTCGCGGCCGTTCGGCAGGGCGTCTGACGGCGTCCCCACGCGCGGAAAAGCTGCAAACGCGCCGCCATGGCGACACGAGGTCCGACGGGGCGTCCCCACCCGCCGAGAATCTCGCGAACGCGCCGCCCGTCGTCGTTGCGGCTCGACCCGTGGCGCGATCTTCACGCACGGAGAATCCGGCGAGCACGCGGGGCGTTGCGCGATAAGCTCGCGGCATGCGCGCCGTGCGAGTGAACGCGTTCGGTCTCGACGAGGTCGTCGAAACGGAGGTGAACGACCCCGTGCCCGCGCCCGACGAAGTGCTCCTGCGCGTGCTCGCCTGCTCGCTCAATTACCGGGACCTGTTGGTCGCGCGCGGCGAATACAACCCGCGCTATCCGCTGCCCCTGATTCTGGGCTCGGACTGCTGCGGCGAAATCGTGCAGGTGGGCTCGGAGGCGGCCACCACGGGGCTCCGCGTCGGCGATCGCGTCTGCCCCATCTTCGTCCGCGGATGGATCACGGGTCCCCCGACGCGCACCACCGTGAAGAGCACGCTCGGCGGTCCGCTTCCAGGAGTGTTCTCGGAGCTCGTCGTCGCGCGCGCCGACAGCGTCGTTCCGGTTCCGCGCACGCTCGATCCGCTGGATGCGGCTTGCCTGCCGTGCGCAGGGGTGACGGCGTTCAGCGCCCTGTCCACGCTCGGCACCGTGCGAGCGGGCGATGTCGTGCTCACGATCGGTAGCGGCGGCGTGTCGCTGTTCGGGATTCAGATCGCCGGCCTGCTCGGCGCGCGCGTGATCGCCACCACGCGCACTCCCGAAAAGCGCGACCGGCTGCTCGCGCTCGGCGCGAGCGAAGCGCTGGTCACCTCTGGCCCGGGCTTCGGCGAAACCGTGCGGCGCCTCGCGGGCGGCGAAGGCGTGGACCACGTGCTCGAGGTGGGCGGCGTGGGAACGCTCCCGGAGTCGCTGGCCGCGGTGCGTCCGGGCGGGACGGTGAGCCTCGTCGGCGTGCTCGCCGGCAGCCAGGGCCCCATCGATTTGCGTCCGGCGGTGATGCGCAACCTTCGCCTTCAGGGCGTCTTCGTCGGACCGCGCACGACCTTCGAAGCCCTGCTCGCGGCATGGCTCCCGAGCGGCCTGCGTCCCGTCATCGATTCCGTGTACCCCTTCTCACGCGCGCGCGCCGCGTTCGATCACCTCGCCTCCGGCCGGCACTTCGGCAAGATCTGCCTGGTGCCGGACGGCGCCTGACCGACCTGCTCCGACTGCGGCGTCCGGAAGCTCAAGCTCGAATGCAAACGGCCCGAAGCAGCTCGCTGCCCCGGGCCGTGCGCGTCGTACATCGGCGCAGCGTCAGCGTCGCCGCAAGCGCCGATAGGCGACGCCGGCCATGCCGAACGCGAGGAATGCGAGCCCCGTCGCCGAGCCCGGATCGCGGTCGCGCCCGATCGCGCAGCTCACGGAAGCTTTCCCTTCGGCCCTCCCCTCGCACTTTCCGTTCTTGCAGCTGCCGCTGGCGCTGCCCGAAGCGCTCACGTTGACGGCGTTCTTCCATGCCGCGATCGCGTCAAGACATTCCTGCGCGTTGCCGCCGTGATCGACGTACTGGCCGTCGCACTTGACGACGCCCCGCGGGCTCGTGCACTCCGCCGTGCACCCGCCGCGCAAGCGCGCCTCGCACCCCGCCTGGAAGTCCGACTGGCAGCTCATCTGACAGGCGAGATTCGATTCGACCCTGCACTGGCCCTCGCAACTCGCCTGGCATTTCGCCCTGCAGTTCGCGCTGGGCGGCGTGGCCGAGCAGGCCGCCTTGCAATCGCCCTGGCAGGTGGCTTCGCACACGCCCTCGCAGTCGGCGCGACAGGCCGAGTCGTTGGAACAGCGGGCAGCGCACTCGGCGCTACAGTTACCGGTGCACTCGACCGCGCAGTTCGCCTGGCAGTCGAAACTGGGAGGATCGACGTCACACTGGGCCGTGCACGCATCGATGTCGCAGCTCGCGGTGCAGACGGCGCTCGCGTGTCCCGAGCACGTGCCCGAGCACTCGGCGTAGCCCTCCGCGTGGCACGCCGCTTCGAAGCTCAGGTTCTGGCATTCGACGTCGCACAATTTCACGTCGACCAGATCACACTTGGCTTCCGCTTCGACGTGGATGTTGCCGCACGCCGACAAGTCGGCCGCAGCCGCGGGCCGAACGACGAACGACGAAATCGCGAGAGCCAACGCGCCCGCGCTCAAGCGTCTAAGAGCCATGGGGATCCTCCTGGTACGATCCGGCATCGTAGCCGAAAATCAGACGGACCCGCCCGCGGCATCCATTCAAATCGAAGGCGCCGGATGCCGGCTCTCACTCGGGCTTACAGTGTCGCGGTTGCCTGCGCGTTGACCGTTTCCGTCCGCCGCATGCCGTAGAAGGTAGTCCCGCGCCGGGCCATGTCGGTGAGCAGCGGCGCGGGCTCGAAACGCGAGCCGAACTGCGCGGCATACGTTTCCAACCGCTCCACCACCTCGCGGGCGCCGACCGCGTCGACGAAGCGGAACGGGCCGCCCCGGAACGGCGGGAAGCCGAGGCCGAACACGGCGCCGATGTCGCCGTCGCGAGCACTCCGCAGGATGCCCTCGTCGAGGCAGCGCACGGCCTCGTTCACCATCATCAGCACGCAGCGCTGGGCCACGTCGGCGACCGGAGCGTCGCGGCTCGGCTGGATGCCGAGCACTTGATATACGGTGGTGTCGACCGGCTTCTTCCCTTTGCGCCGCTTCTCGCCATACACGTAAAAGCCGCGCTCGTTCTTGCGCCCACGGCGCTCGTCGGCCAGGAGCTGCTCGACCGCGGGAGGCGGTGCCATGCGCGCGCCGAACGCGCTGTGGAGGATCTTGCCGACCTTGGAGGCCACGTCGATGCCCACCTCGTCGAGCAACGCGAGCGGCCCCACCGGAAACCCCCATTTGACGAGCGCGTCGTCGATGACGTCGATCGCGTACCCGTCCGCGAGGAGGTACGAGGCCTCGTTGAGGTACGGCCCCAGGATGCGCGACGTGTAAAACCCCGGACCGTCCCGCACCACGATGACCGTCTTACCCTGACGCTTGCCGATTGCGACAGCGGTGCGCGTGACCCAATCCGCCGTTCGATCCGTCACCACGATTTCGAGCAACGGCATCTTCTCGACCGGCGAGAAGTAGTGCATCCCGATCACGCGCTCGGGGGCGCGCGCTCGCTCCGCGATCTTGGTGATTGGCAACGAGGACGTGTTCGAGGCGAAGATCGCGTTCGGGTGCCCGTACTGCTCGACGTCGGACAGCACGCGTTGCTTGAGCTCGAGATCCTCGAACACGGCTTCGATGACGAGCTCGGCTTCGCGGAACCCGCTGTACGTCGTCGTCGGCGTGATCTGCGCCATCAGCCGATCGCGCTCGACCGGCGTGATCCGCCGGCTCTTCACGCGGCCATCCAGGATCTTGCGGATCTGCGCGAGCCCGCGGCCGAGCGCGGCCTCGTCCCGATCGCGCAGCCGCACCGGCAGCCCGGCGACGGCCGCCGTGACGTACGCCACGCCCGCGCCCATCAGCCCGGCCCCGAGCACGCCGACCTTGTGCACCTCGACCGGTTTGACCTCGGGATTCTCGATGCCCGGGTCCTTCTTGAGCTCGTTCGTCGCGAAGAAGATGTTGATGAGCTCGCGCGCTTCCGGCGACGCCGCGAGCTCCCCGAACGCCCGCGTCTCGGCGTCGTAACCGCGCATCGGACCGTGCGCGAGCCCCGTCTCCACGACGTCGAGGATGCGCTCGGGCGCGGGATAGTTGCCGTGCGTCTTCTTGCGCGTCTGCCGCCGGGCCTGCTCGAACACGATTTTGCGCCCGATCGGGTTCTTCGCCAGCATCGCCTCCTGCAGCGCGCGCTTGTCGAGCCGCGCGCCCCGGCGCCGGTCGCCAGGCGCCAGGAGCATCAGCGCGCGCTCGATGGCCGCGGACTCGAGCACCGGTCGCGCGACGACCTCGTCGACGAGGCCGATCTTCCGCGCACGCCGCGCATCGAGCTGCCTCCCGGTGAGCATCAGATCGAGGCTCGCCTGCAGCCCGACCAGGCGCGGCAAGCGCTGGGTTCCGCCCAAGCCGGGCAAGAGGCCGAGCTGAACCTCGGGCAACCCGAGCCGCGTGCGCGGATCGTTGGTCGCAACGCGCCCATGGCAAGCGAGCGCGACCTCGAGCCCGCCACCGAGGCAAGCGCCATGGATGGCCGCGACGAACGGCTTCTTCGAGCTCGCGAGCCGCTCGAGCGCTCGCTGACCGGCGCGCGACAGCTCCTCGGCTTTCTCGCGGGACGAGATCACGCGGAGCAGCTTGAGATCGGCGCCGGCAATGAAGCCGTCGGCCTTGCCGGAGATCAGGATCACGGCGCGGATGGTGTCGTCGCGCTCGACCTCCTCGAGCACGCGCTCGAGCTCGCTCGCGAACTCTGCCCGGAGGACGTTCGTCGGCTCGCCGGGAACGTCGACGACGAGCAGCGCGAACCCATCCGCGCGCCGGTCCAAACGAAATGCGGTCGTGCTGCGGTCGTTCATGCCGCCTCCAACACCATCGCGGCGCCCAGGCCGCCGGCCGCGCACGCCGTGCACAGCGCGAACTGGCCCCGGCGACGCTGAAGCTCACGCAACGTCTGCGTGATCTGACGGGCACCGGTCGCGGCGAACGGATGCCCGATCGCGATCGAGCCGCCCGACACGTTGAACTTGTCCCAATCGATGGTGCCGACGCGCTTGTCGCGACCGAGCCGCTCACGCGCGAACGTGTCGCTCTCGAGCGCCTGGGTGTTGCTCAGCACCTGGGCCGCGAACGCCTCGTGCATGTCGATGAGATCCATGTCTTTGAGCTCGAGCCCGGCGCGATCGAGCGCCATCGGCGTGGCGTACGCCGGACCGATCAGGAGCTGGTCGGCGGGATCGACGCCGCAGAAGGCGTAGCTTCGCAGATAGCCGAGCGGCGAGAGCCCGAGCGCCTTGGCCTTCTCCTCGCTCATGAGCAAGAGCGCGCTCGCGCCGTCCGTGAGCGGGGAGCTGTTGCCTGCCGTGACCGTGCCGTGGGCCTTGTCGAAAACGGGCTTGAGCTTGCCGTACGCGTCGAGGGACGAATCCTTGCGGACCAGGTTGTCCTCGCGCACCGCTTCGAACTTCGGCGGCACGTAGAACGTCATCACCTCTTCGGCGAAACGCCCGTCGTTCCACGCGGCGGCAGCGCGCACGTGGCTACGATGCGCGAACTCGTCCTGCTGCTCCCGGGAAATCCCGTTCTCTTTCGCCATCTTCTCGGCGCTCTCGCCCATCGTCAGCCCCGTCGAGAGCTCCCGCAGCGCCGGCGCCACGGGCGCCAGATCGGCGAGAGACAGCCCCCGGAAGGCCTGAACGCGTTCGGCCAGGGTGCGCGCGCGATTCGCGCGCACGAGAGCGGCCGAGAGCCCCTTGCTGATGGTCATCGGAACGTCGCTCGCGCTGTCGGCGCCCCCCGCGATGCCGCAATCGATCGTTCCGTCGGCGATGGATTGCGCCACGCTCACGGTGGACTGGTAGCTCGTCGCGCACGCTCGCGAGACGCTGTAGGCGTCCACGGTTCGCGGCAACCCGAGCCCGAGCACGATCTCGCGCGCGATGTTGGGCGCGGCCAGCGACGGCACGACTTGCCCGTAGACGACCTGCTGGATCTCGTTCCTCGGGATGCCCGTGCGCTCGATGAGCTCGGCCACCACGGCGCGCCCCAGATCGAGCGCCGACAGATTCCGGAACGCGGTGCCCTGCTTGGCGAACGGCGTTCGCAGGCCCGAGACGATCGCGACACGACGCCCCTCTCTAGCCATGTGGACTCCATTGCGCGTGTTGCAGAGCGCGCCCGCGCGTGCGCTGGCGAGCTGCCGTCACGCGCTGCGCTCGACCCTCGAAGCGAAACGCCATGGCGGATTCGATAGGGCTGGCATGCGCACCGTGTCAAGCGCCGTGCAGCGCGCGATCCGGCGCGAGCTCGCTCAGCTCCGCGCGAAACCGCCGAGCCGTGCGAGATTCTGCACCGGGCGCGCAGCAGCCGCGGGTTTGGCGACGATGCCGCTCACGGAACGCGCGCTCGAAAAGCGCACCCGAACCGTTCGCGTCGAGTCCGAGAGCCCCTCGCACAGCGCGCCGGCGAGCTCGAACAGTGCGTGCTTTGCCTCGTCCGCGTCGGTATCGCGCGCGGCGAGCACGACTTCACCCCCTACGTCGGGGCGCATCGCCTGAAGAAGCGAGCGACAGATCATCTCGCGCGCGGCGAGGTGCTCCGGATCCAGGGTGGGAGCACAGGCGACGATGGCGACGGTGAGAATGCCCTTGAGCTCGGCGAGCCGGCGACTCACGCGTGCGGAGAGGTCGCCCATCGACTCCCCCATGGCGTGTGCGACCACGACTGCATTCGGGGCCTGCCGTTGATAGTCGTGCATCCACTGCGGCCAGGCCGCTCCTGCTTCGAGCACCATCATCGAGTTGTGGCACTCCGTTTCCTGTCTCATGAGCTCCCTTCGTTCGGCTTGCACCGAACGCCTCACGGTTTCGGTCGGGTAAAAAATCCTGAGAAGCCCGAAGCAAGTCCCCTCTCGAGATGCCTCGGTGGCGCACTCACCTCGCCACACGAATTCGGAACATTGTCTCGATTGCTGCTTCGCCGTCAATCTTATTCGAACTGACCGCGCCGCCTTTCGGAGCGCGGTGATGGGTGCGCGTTTTGAGTGAAGGGTGCGCGTTTTCGGGCACCTTCGCGACGAAGTACGAGCACTCATACCGTTCCATAGAGACGGACAGCAAACGGCGGCGAGATATTCCCGTGACGCTGGGGCGCGCCAACGAGCCGCGTCACCCACGCGTCCGTGGCCGATACGCACGCGTGTGCTCCACCCGCGGCTCGGGCTCACGGATTCGTGAGCTCACGGTGCCCCCCGTCGGGCCGAGTCGCACGCGACAAGGCTGCGGCGAGCGCCCGGGCGGGCACCGATCGAGTTGGTGACGATTGGTAAGATTAGTAACCGAAGTCCGGAGTGCTCGTCGCCTTCGCTTTGGACGTGGTCTTCGAGGGCTTCGCCTTCGGTCGCGGCGTTGCCTTCGGCCGCGCCTTCGCCTGCGCGCCGGTGCTCGCTTCGGGGACGGCCGGGGGCGGTGCTGCCGGATCCGCCGGACCCGACTCCGACGGAGCGCTCGCCGGATCGGACGCGGATTCGGCGGAGGCAACGGGCGGCACCGCCGGCCCTTCCACCGCGACCTGCGGAGCAGGCTCCTCGGGTGGGGGCGGCACCAGGGGATCGATCGGCGCGGTGGTGCTCGGCGCCGGGGGCGACTCGAGCGCCGCCGAGGGACGCGCGGCGGTGGTTTGACCAGGAGCGTCTCCGCGCGACCACAAGGTGAAGGCTCCGACGCCGACTCCGAGCAACGAAACGGTCCCGAGCACTCCCAGGGCAACGAGGGGCGACGCGGATCGACGGCGCGGTTGGGAAGGACTCGGCTCGGAAACGCGCGTCGTTTCCCACGTCCCAGCCGTGCGGGCAGGACGGGCTGGCTCGCCCCCCGCCGCGGGCGCCGGCAGCGACTCCGCGGTCTTCGTGGGCGGGCCCTCGACGATCGACCGAGCCGGCGGCGCCAGGACCCCCGAGGCGTCACCGGGCACGACCCCCGGCAGCGGCGCTGCCGGAGGCAAGCTCACCCCCACTCCCCGCTCGGCCCAATCGTCGAGCGCACGCGCGAATTCTTCGGCGCTCTGGAAACGATGCGCGGGATCGCGCGCCATCGCCTTGGAGACGATGGTCGCGTAGGCGGGATCGACGTCCGGTACCACGCTCGTGACCAGCGGCACCTCCGACAGCACGATCTTGAACATCAGCTGGTTGAAGGTCGGCGCATCGAAGGGCACGCGCCCGCTGAGCGCCTCGAACAGGATCACCCCGACGGAATAGAGATCGCTTCGCGCATCCGCGTCGCGCGTGCCGCTCGCCTGCTCGGGCGACATGTAATACGGCGTGCCCATCACCGCTCCGGTACGGGTCATCTTCATCCCGTCCGACGACAGCGCCTGGAACTTCGAGATGCCGAAGTCGATGAGCTTGACGAAGTCCGGCCTGCCGAGCTTCTCCCGCAGGAGGAAGATGTTGTCGGGTTTCAGATCGCGGTGAACGATCCCCGCCTGGTGTGCGGCAGCGAGCCCCACCAAAACCTGGCGGATGATGGGGGTAATCTGCGCCGGAGTCATCCGACCGCTGCGACGGATCCGCTCGCTCAACGGCTCGCCGTCGAGAAACTCCATCACGATGAAGGCGTCGCCGTCGGGGAGCGATCCGAGATCGAGCACCTCGAGGATGTGATCGTTGCCGATGCGACCCGCCGCTTGAGCTTCTCGCTCGAAGCGCTGCATGACCTCCGTGTTTCCGACGAAGGCCGCGTGCAGCACCTTGATCGCGACGCGCCGATTGATGCGCACGTTCTCGCCTTCGTAAACGGCGCCCATACCGCCCTCGCCGACGAGGCGCACGATACGGTACTTGCCTTCGATGAGCTGGCCCAAGGACGGGTCGTGCATCAACGAGCCCAACACCAACGAGTGCAGCGATGGCGATCCGTGCACCACGAACGACCGGTGCTCCAAGGGGACGTGCAAGGGCAGCCCAATCGGTTGCAACGACAACAACCCGTGCACGAGCGACTCCTGCGAGAACGGCAACTGCGTGTTCGAGCCCGTCGATGACGGCGCCGAGTGCGACGACCAGAACGGCTGCACCTCGGGCGACCAGTGCAAGAGCGGCGTGTGCGTGGGCACGGGCGGCCCGGACTGCGACGACGGCAACCCGTGCACGAAGAACAGCTGCTCCAACTCCGAGTGCTCGTGGGACGATCTCGAGCCCGAAGGCACGCCCTGCGTGCAGGAGAACAAGTGCCTCGTGAACACCACCTGCAGTGCGGAGGGCGAGTGCACGAGCGACGTCGAGAAGGATTGCGACGACAACAACCCGTGCACCGTGGATAGCTGCGATCCCGACGTCGGCTGCGTGCACGAGCCCCTCGACGGTGACGAGTGCAACGACGGCAACGCGTGCACCCTCGAGGACCGGTGCGTGGAGGGAGAGTGCGTGGGCGAGGTCCCCGTGCAGTGCGCCCCGCTCGACGAATGCCACGTCGCCGGAACCTGCGATCCGCTGACCGGGGCGTGCAGCGATCCGCGCAAACCCGATGGCGAGCCGTGCGAGAAC
>QGUH01000610.1 GCA_003242355.1 Pseudomonadota bacterium | reverse complement strand
TCGTCCTGCAGCACCGCCCGCGTGTTCTCGAGGAAGAAGTCGAGGCGCCCGGGCGTCGCGGCGAGCTCGTTACGCGCTTGAGTGATGGGCTTGCCCATGTCCCGCGTCAGCGTCCGCGCGAGCGCTTCCTTCTGCTCGACGATCCGGTCGCGAAACCGCGCGATCGTCGAGAGGCGCGCCTCGAGCGGCAACGCGGCCCAGGCGGGCCGGGCCGCGCGCGCGCGCGCGAGCTTGTCGGCAATGATCGCCGGCGTGTCCGGTTCGACCTCCGCGATGACGGCTCCCGTCGCCGGGTTTCGAACCGAAAGCGTCATGGTGCCCCCAGGGCCGCGTGGAACAACGCTCGGAAATCCGCCTCGGTGACGTTCCGCGGATTGCTCGCGTGGCAGCCGTCGGCGACGGCCACGCGAACGAGCGCGTCGACGTGATCGGGACGGACGCCGACCTCGGCCAGGGTGTTCGGAATCCCGATCTCGGCCCGCAGGGACTCGAGCCACGTGATGAACCCCGGCGCGCCGCCTGGCACCCCTGCCGCGGCCGCCAAGGCACCGAGCCGCTCGGGCACCGCGTCCAGGTTGAAGCGCATGGCGTACGGAATGACGATGCCATTGGCGAGGCCGTGGTGCAGGTCGCACACCGTCGAGAGCGCGTGTGCCAGAGAGTGCGTGACACCGAGTCCCTTTTGAAACGCCACGCCGCCCATCATCGCGGCAACCAACATCGCGCCGCGGGCGTCGACGTGGTCCGGATCGTCGAAAATCGCGCGTTCTCCTGCGTCGATGCGGCGCGCGTACGCCACGGCGGCGGGTAGACTGCGTGCAACCATGCGGAGCCCTTCCAGGGCGATCCCGTCGCACAGGGGGTGGAAGTCGCGCGCGAGATACGCCTCCACCAGGTGCGTGAGCGCGTCCATTCCCGTCGCGGCCGTCACCGGAGCGGGCAGGGAGAGCGTGAGCTCGGGATCGATGAGCACCCGCTGCGCGAGCAAGCGTGGCGAAAAGAGGATCTTTTTGACGTGCGTCGCGTCGTCGGCGATGACCGTGCTGCGTCCCACCTCGCTGCCGGTTCCCGCGGTCGTCGGCACGGACACCCAGAACGGGATCTCCCGATCGATCGGACGCGCATCGGGTTTGCCGTCCTCGTAGTCGAACAGATCCCCCGGGTGATGCACGAGCAGGGCAATCGCCTTGGCCACGTCGAGCGCCGCGCCCCCGCCGAGCCCCACGATGCTATCGGCCCGGTGTTGGCGAAACGCCTCAACTCCGGCGATCACCTGGCTCTTGACGGGGTTACCGAAGACGCCCGCGAAGACGGCGGCGTCGAGACCTCCGGCGGCGAGCCGTTCCTTCGTGGAGATCGCTTCGGGGCGGGACGCGAGGCCCCGATCCGTGACCACGAGGGGCCGCGAGCACGATGCTTCGGCGAGCACCGTGGGAAGCAAGCCCACGGCTCCCGGTCCGAAATGAATCCGCGTCGGGAAACTGAACTGATGGATGGCCATGGCTCCTCTCCGCGGTCGCGTCAGATGATTTCGAAGTAGCGCTCCAGCTCCCAGTCGGTGACGGCACGCGCGAAGCGCCGCCACTCCCAGTGCCGGGTAGCCGCGAAATGCTCGACGAAAGCGTCGCCGAACAGCTCCCGGGCAATCGGGCTTTTCTCGAATCGCTCGGTCGCTTCTTCCAACGTCCGCGGCAGGGTGACGGCGCTCTCGTCCGCGTAGCCGCTCCCGGCGATGGCGGCGGGCGGCACGAGCGCCTTCTCGATTCCGTAGAGGCCGCTCGCGAGCGCTGCAGCGAGCGCGAGATACGGATTGGAGTCGGAGCCGTTGACGCGGGTTTCGAGGCGGGATCCCTTCGCTCCGCCGGGAATGGCGCGCAGCGCGGTCGTCCGGTTGTCGAAACCCCAATTGGCCCGCGTCGGCGCCCACGCGCCCTCGACCAGGCGCTTGTAGCTGTTCACGGTCGGGGCGTACAGCGGCAGAAGGTCCGGCAGGCAGTGGAGCTGGCCGGCGACGTAGCTCTCGAAGAGGGCGCTCGGCGCGTTCGGCGCACGAGGATCGTAGAAGAGATTCTGCGCCCCGGCCGCGTCCCACAAACTCTGGTGGATATGACCGCTGCATCCGGGCAGCTCGGCGTTCCACTTCGCCATGAACGAGGGAACGATGCCGAAACGGTGCGCGATCTCCTTGGTTGCCGCCTTGAACAGCACGGCGCGATCGGCGGCTTCCAACGCGTCCGCATAGCGAATCGCCGCCTCGAGCACACCGGGTCCCGTTTCGGTGTGGAGCCCTTCGAGCGGCACGCCGAACTTGCCGAGGTCGTCGAAGAGGGCGTTGACGTACTCGCGGTTCTGGCTCAACCGAAGCAGCGAGTAGCCGAACATTCCCGGAGTGAGCGGCTCGGGACCATGGTGCTTCTTCTCTGCGAGCGATCTCGGAGACTCGCGGAAGTGGAAGAACTCGTACTCGAACGAGGCAACCGCCGAAAACCCGCGCTCGGCGAGGCGTGCGACGACGCGCTTCAACACCTGGCGCGGGCACACGGCGAGCGGTTGATCCTCTTCGTCGACGAACTCGCCCAGGAGGAACGGGACACCGCCGTCCCAGGGCACTTCCCGGTACGTGGACGGATCCAAGCGCACCAGCGCGTCCGGATACCCGGTGTGCCAGCCCGTGTACTGGACGTTGTCGTAACAGAGGTCGGCCGCATCCCACCCGAACACGACGTTGCAAAACCCGAATCCGTTCTCCGCAGCCGACTCGAACTTGTCGAGGTGTAGGTACTTGCCGCGGAGAACGCCGTCGATGTCCGTGATCGCGACCTTCACTTTCCCGGCGGGAGCCCCGCGCGCCCGCTCCAGGATCGCTTTCGGAGACAAAGTGCCCTGTTTCATCCGCGACGGAGTATGCCAGGGATGGAGCTCGGCTTCCGCGCGGATTCGCGCGCGCCTCCGCACGTGCCTTTTCCCCCAACCATCGTGCGGCCTCCCCCAGAAAGGCCTTGCCCCCGAAGGCGACGGCGCCGGCTCCGCAACGTTCCTCGTCAGCAACCCCGATTCTCCGAGCAGCAGCCGTGCATCTCCAATCCCACCCGCCGCTCTTTCCGTTGTGCCGCAATCCACGCGGCACGACCAAGCGCACTCCCCCACACCTCCGCCCCTCGAGTGTGCCGCGAACCGCGTGACCACGACCCTCGGTGGTGCCACGAACTACGCAGCACAACCGAGCTCACGAACCGTACGCCGCCCCCTCGGTCATGGATGCCGCAAACGACGGCACGACCGAGCACCGCGCCACATCGGAAGACGCCTCGCCCACGCCGCCTACGACGCGGCACGACCGCGCTGACCACACCCCGTTCTCGGTCGTGCCGCAAACGGCGCAACACGACCGAGCTGACAACACCCCGTTCTCGGTCGTGCCGCAAACGGCGCAACAATACCGCGCTCACTTCCCACGCCCCCGATTCGTCGGCCGTGCCGCGAACGACGTGGCACCGCCGGCTCACCACCTCGTTCTCGGTCGTACCGCTCAACGACACCACACGACCGAGCTCGCCCCCAACGCGCCCCCCCACTCCTCGGTCGCGCCGCTCAACGAAGCCACGCGACCGAGCTCACCCTCAACGCGCCCCCCACTCCTCGGTCATGCCGCCAACCACGCGGCACGA